>CACWWM010000226.1 GCA_902764565.1 uncultured Eubacteriales bacterium | reverse complement strand
GTACCGTTTTCAGCGGAGGCCGGGCGGCAGCCCAAGGCGTGTACGTCGCCGAGGAGCAAATGAAATTTGCTTCCTCTATCAATTTCTGGCCGTAAAATGAGTGGTTTCGGCCCAGCAGGCTGAAACCGCCATTTTACAAGAAATTGATGCAACCCATCGAAAGACTGCTTTAGCTGGCTTTCGATGGCAGAGCATCGACTTTGTCGATGCTCTGAAAAATGCGGACGATCATCGCCCGCATTTTTGTTTAAGCTTTGAGGCTTCTTCAGCCAACGGTAATCACATGCCGCCGGGTAATGCTTTCGCCCTTTTCCAGGCGCATGAAGCTTCTTCAGCCAACGGTAATCACATGCCGCCGGGTAATGCTTTCGCCCTTTTCCAGGCGCATGAAGCCGGGTTTCTGGTCGATGGCGGCGGGGGCGTCCACGAAATCGGGGCCGTTGCACCAGGGCTCAATGCAGATATAGGGGGCCTTTGGCTTGGTCCACAGCAGCAGGAAGGGATGATCGGGAAAATCCACCCGGATGGTGCGGCTGTGCTTATTGCTGCGCAGGGTCACGCCCCGGCTTTTCACGCTGCGGAACACCAGGGCGTCCACGGCGAAATACGCATATTTCAGGGGCAAGGTTCTGGTGTGTTCCGCCAAGATCACGGTTTCATGGTCGTTCAGGTTGCCGTGAAGGGGCGAATGGGCCAGGGTTTCTTCCTCGTCAAACACGATTTCATAGTCTTCGATGCCGCCGGGGGTGGCGTAGGCTTCATGGGAACCGATGCTGAAGCAGAAGGGCCACTGATCCCGGTTGGTGACGGTGTATTTCACTTCCAGCTGGTTGTCCTTCACGGTGTAGGCGGCCCGCAGGTCGTATTCAAAAGGGAAGCCCTCGTGCTTTTCCTGGAGCAGGAAGGTGGCCTGGTTTTCCTTTACGTCCTCCACCTGCCATTCCAGGGGACGGATAAAGCCGTGCTTGGGCATGGGATACCATTTTCCCTGCCATTCGTAGGTATCGTTTTTCAGGCCGCCCGCCACGGGGAACAGAATGGGCGCGCGGTTGGGCCAGAAGGCGGGATCGCCGTTGAACATCCGCTCCACCCCGTTTTTATCCTGAATGGACTGGATTTCCGCGCCCTTGGAAGAAATGGTCACAGACAGCAGACCGCTTTTGATCGTAATCAGTTTCATCATCGCACCCATCTTTCTTTTGTCGATTCAAGTATATTTCATTCGTCTTCGCTTTCCCGTTCGATATCGGGATCGTCGTCGCAGCATTCTTCTTCCCCGGCTTCTTCCCCTTCGGGGAACACGGCCTGGGTGATTTCTTTTGCCCGGTCATACTGGGCGAAGGGCACATACAGGCTGTACTGCTCCAGGGAAAAGCCGGTAAGCGCCGTCATGGCCGCGCCCAGGCTGCCCTGCTTCAAGTACGGAATCTTTTCCTGATCCAGCAGCTCGCAGGCCATATCCACCCAAATCTGCCCGCCGGACAGCAGAAAACAGGGGTCCTCCGGCAGCGCGTCCCGATGGCATGCTTTGCCGCACTCGGGGCAGATTTCACCTTCCGTCAATCGCTTGCACCGTTCGCAATACATACCGTTTCCTCCTTTCATGGAGCCGTTGGCAAATCACACGCCTTTTTTGATCCAGGCGTCCCAGGCCGCTTCGTCCACGCCCAGCGTCACCTGCTCGCCGCAGCGCACGATGGGCGTGCGCAGAAAGCGGGGGTATTCCGCCAGGGTGTCCAGGATATACCGGCCGTCGTCGGTGTGGGCGGCGGGGTGACTGAAGGCCTCGGGATTATTGCGGTCGATCAGGTTTTCCGCGCCCAGCCGCCGGGCGAACAATTGCAGTTCCCGGGCGCCCAGCTTATGCTTTTTCAAATCCAGCAGCTGGTAGGGCACCCGCCGTTCCTTGAAAAAGCGTTCGGCCTTCTGGGTATCAAAATTCTTTTTCAGGCAATAAATCTGAATGCTCATACCTGGGGCTTCTCCCCGTCCTCATCTTCCACGAAGGGCAGAAGCACCCGGTTCTGGCCGTCCTCCCACAGGCGCTCCAAATGATAGAAACGCCGATCCTCGGGATGGAAGATATGCACCAGCACCGTACCGTAATCCAGCACGATCCAGCGTCCTTCCCCCTGCCCTTCCCGGGCGCGGAGGGTCACGCCCTCCATGGCCAGGGCGTCGTCCACGTCGTCCGCCAGGGCTTTCACCTGCAGGGCGGACCGGCCGCTGGCGATCACCATATAATCGGTGATCACGGTCAGATGCGCTACGTTCAGTACGGTGATATCCTGCGCCTTTTTATCGTACAGGATGCGTGCGATCTTCAGGGCCAGACTGCTGTTTTCCATTCAGATTCCTCCTTCTTCGTCCTCCAGCGCCAGCAGGCGCTTTTCTTCGGGGGTCATCAATCCTTTCACATAGGCCATTGTTTTTAACGATGACGGGTCAAACGCCCGATTGGTTTCTTTCAAATACTCCTGGGTAAGCTGGAAAGACCGGTATACGGCGGCGGGCAGGGACACGTCCGCCAGGCGGCGGAGCTGGGCAAGCCCCCTGTAATCCTCCCGGTTTTCCTCCGTGGCGTCCGCCACGAAAACGCACATTTCCAGCCGCGACATGCCCACGCGGCCCACGGTATGGCTGCGGATGGCGCTGAGCACCTCTTCGTCCCGGATGCCGAATTCCTTTTTCGCAAGGAACGCGCCCACCGGGGCGTGGAGCAGCGCGCCGGAAGCCAGGATGTCTTCATCCTCCGTCAAATGTTCTTCCCGGGCCAGGCGGGCCATGTCCTTCATGCTCATGCCCTTGGCGCAGTCGTGCAGCAGCCCTGCCAGGGCCGCCTTCTGGACGGGCAGGCCGTGGATGCCCGCCAGGCGCACCGCTTCCTTCCGCACGCCCAGGGTGTGCTGGAAGCGATGGGGATTCATCATGGTTTTCAGCCTGGGCACAAAGTCCGGCTGATACAGCCCGTGCAGGGCCATATAGGACAGCACCTTGGGGTTCAGCCCCGGCGCGTCCTGATACTGGGCCGACTGCAGGCGGATCATGGAGGCAGAATAGGGCGTGCGGAATTCCGGCAGCATGTCGATCCGCGCCCCCGCCCGCCGGGCCTTTTCCAGGGCCTCTCCCGCTGCAACGCCGCTGCGGGCAAAGCACAAAAAGCCGCACTGGGAAAACAATTGCTCCGCCTGATACCAGTAGGGCAGGCTGACCAGCTTATCCGCGCCGATCAAAAATACAAATTCCGCCTTGGGAAACTCCCGCCGCAGAGGCGCGACGGTGTCCCATGTATACTTGACGCCTGACCCCATCCCCGCCTGGGACAGCATGAGGCCCTTTTCATCTTCAATGGCCAGGCGGCACATGTCCAGCCGATCCTGCGCGCTGGCGTCCGCCTCCCGGTGCGCGGGCCGGGCCATGGGCAGCAGGATCACCCCGTCCAGGCCGCCCAAACGCAGCGCTTCCCGGGCCAAGGCGATATGCCCCGCGTGAACGGGGTCAAAGGTGCCGCCCAATACGCCCAGCTTCTGCAAAACGATCATCTCCTGTTTATATTATATAACAAGTTGGGCATTCTGAAAAGGGGGAGGGATGCAAGAATGCAGGAATATTTGCACCGTTCGCGCCTGGGCAGCATTCTGGACGGCGTCGGTTTTCATTTCCTCGCGCTGGGCGTCAGTTTTTTCTGGTTTCTGCTGCTGTGGGGCCTGCGCCTTTCCAGCGTTCTGGCGGGGCTCTCCCTGTATGGGATGATCCTGCTTTTGCGGCGCAAGGCGCGGGACGACCGTCTTGCCCGCCGGGAAAAGCAGATGCGGGCCGCCATCGGCGGGGAGCTGGCCCTGGAACGGCTGCTTTTGACGCAGAAGGAACGGGCGCATTTTGAAACGGCCGTGCTTTTGTCCATGGCCCACCCCCTGGTGCTGCTGCAAACGGGAGAAGAAGGGGTGCTGTGCGATTTGAAGGGCCAAAAGGTGCTGATCGCCTTTTTGCAGCGCCCCGCTTCCGCCGCCGTGGAAGCAGATCAGGTGCTGTCCATGCAGCGGGCGGTGCGCCTGCTGTGCGCGGACAGGGGCCTTTTGTGCGTGCCCTGCGACATCTCTCCCCAGGCCCGGCAGCAGGCCCGGGCCCAGCCCTCCGTCGCCTTTCTTTCCCGGGAGGAAATGATCGCCCTGTTTGGCCGGGCGAATCCCGCCACGGACGCCCAATTGGTGGCCCTTGGCAAAAGAAAAAAAGCGCCCCGTCCCGTCCGCTGGCTGCGCCTGATTCTGGATCGCCGCAGGGCGAAGCGCTACGCCTGCTACGGCGCGCTGCTGCTGATGATGAACCGGCTCACCGGCTTTTTCTTTTACGCCCCGGCGGGGCTCCTGTGCGCAGGGCTGGCCGCAGCCTGCCGATGCGTCAGGGAGAAGAACGATTTGTTCGGGGATTTGTAAGGGGCAGGCAAAAAGGAGTTGAGAGTTGGGAGTTGAGATTTATATAGCGAATATGTTCAGAATCCTGATGACAGACTATATATGATCTCAACTCCCAACTCTCCACTCTCCACTCTGAACCTCGCGCTGACCGCTCCCGTCCCTTTCGCATACCCTGGAAGTAAAGGGGGTGCGCGGCCATGCAGCTGTGGGCGGCGGATGGGGAACGGGGGCTGATGCGGGCGGAGGGCGGAGCTTTACACAGGCTGGGCCCGCCCTGCGGCGCACTGTGC
>CACWWM010000225.1 GCA_902764565.1 uncultured Eubacteriales bacterium | reverse complement strand
TCAGGCGAAAAGGAGCAATCTCCCCATGAAGGGGAGTTGCGACTATTGAGCCTGCGGAACGGGGGAAACCGCTCTTTGGCTTCCAAAGAGCGGTTTCCCCCAGAAATTTTATTTCGCTTCCCTTGCCACGATATGATCCTTGTCCTTGAAGATATGATGAGCGGGAATGGCCCCAGCACGGTGCCGGGGTTCAGCACGCTGTTGCAGCCCACTTCCACGAAATCGCCCACCATGGCCCCGAACTTCTTGCGGCCCGTGGCGATTTGTTCCGCGCCGTCCTTCACAACCACCAGGGTTTTGTCGCTCTTTACGTTGGAGGTAACGGAGCCCGCGCCCATGTGGCTCTTGTAGCCCATGACGGAATCGCCCACATAGTTGAAATGGGGCACCTGCACGCCGTCGAAGAGGATGGCGTTTTTGATTTCCACCGAATTGCCCACCACGGCCCCGTCGCCGACCAACGCGCTGCCCCGGATGAAGGCGCAGTGGCGCACCTCGGTCTTGTGGCCGATGATGCAGGGCGCGCCCAAATAGGCGGTGGGGTACACGTTGGCGTCCTTGGCCACCCACACGCAGGGGGCCACTTCGTCAAATTCGTCCTTGGACAGGGTGGGGCCTAAGGCCAAAATGAATTCCTTGATGCCGTCCAGGGCTTCCCAGGGGTATTCCGTCTTTTCCAGCAGGGGAGCGGCTAAGGTGTGGGAAAGGTCATATAAATCTTTGGTCTTGTACATGGAAATGCACCTCTGTTTCAGTTTGGAGTGTGGAGAGTGAAGTGTGGAGTTATAGATGGTTTCCATTCTATATTTTCTGTTTCATGCAGTTTAGCATGAACAGCTACATGAAAAACTTCACACTCCACGCTCCAAACTCCACGCTGTTTTTATTCCGCGATCAGGTCTTCGGCCTTCATGACCTCGACGATCTGGTTCACATACTTTTCGCAAATGGCTTTGTCCTGGGCTTCCACCATCACGCGCACCACGGGCTCGGTGCCGCTCTTGCGGAGCAGGGCGCGGCCCAGGCCTTCCAGCTCCTTCTGGGCCTGCTCATAGGCGGCCTGCACGGCGGGGTTATTGACGGCGGCGTTCTTGTCCTTCACGCGCACGTTTTTGAGGACCTTGGGATACAGCACGATGGGTTCGGCCAGCTTGCTAAGCGGCTGCTTCTGATCCAGCATGGCCTGCATGACTTTGATGGAGGTCAGCACGCCGTCGCCGGTGGTGGCGTACTTGCTGAAAATGATGTGGCCGCTTTCCTCGCCGCCCAGCAGATGGCCGCCCTGGCGCATACATTCGTACACGAACCGGTCGCCCACCTGGGTCTGCATCCAGTCGATGCCCGCTTCTTTCAAAGCCACGCCCAGGCCGTAATTGCTCATGATGGTGGTCACCACGGTGTTGGTGGTCAGCTTGTCGCGCTTCTTCATGTATGTGCCGTAGATGTAAATGATCTGGTCGCCGTCGATCAGATTGCCCTTTTCGTCCACGGCCAGGCAGCGGTCGGCGTCTCCGTCGTAGGCGAAGCCCACGTCCAGGCCGTTTTCCTTCACGAACTTCTGCAGGTTCTCGATGTGGGTGGAGCCGCAGTTGGTGTTGATGTTCACGCCGTCGGGGCTGTTGTTGATCACGTGGGTTTCCGCGCCCAGGGCCTCGAACACCGATTTGGCGATCATCCAGGTGGAGCCGTTGGCGCAGTCCAGGCCCACCTTCACGCCCTTGAAGGAGTGGCGGGCCAGGGAAATCAGGTAGCCGATGTAGCGGTTGCGGCCCGCGGAATAGTCGATGGTGCGGCCGATGCGGTCCCGGGTGGCGTAGGGCGCTTCGGGCAGCTCGCCGTCGATGTATTTTTCCACCTGATCCGTCACGTCGTCGGACATTTTTTCGCCGTTGCCGTTGATCAGCTTCAGGCCGTTGTCATAGTAGGGATTGTGGCTGGCGGAGATCATGATGCCGCAGTCGAAGCCCTCCGTCCGCGTCACGTAGGCCACGGAAGGGGTGGTGGTCACATGCAGCAGGTACACGTCCGCGCCGCTGGCGGTCAGCCCGGCGGCCAGGGCATATTCAAACATGTAGCTGGAAAGGCGGGTGTCCTTGCCGATCACGATGCGGGCTTTGTGACCCCGCCCGTAATAATATCCAATATAGCGGCCCACCTTGAATGCGTGCTCCACGGTCAGATTAACATTCGCTTCTCCACGGAAACCGTCCGTGCCGAAATACTTGCCCATCTTTTCTTCTCCTTCGGTCGTTGATAGAAAGGCCGCGAGGCCCTGTTCTGCCGGATGATTTGAACCGATTTATTATAGTCTCCCTTTTCTTTCAAGTCAATACCCGGGACGTCTATTCTGCAAACGTTTCCATAATCCGTCATATAATCCGGGAAAACGATCAAATTCACAGGAAAAACGCGCAAAAACAATCAAGCATAAAAACACGGATTTAAGATTGATTATGCAAAAACGCGCATCCGGGCAATACCCTGAATAAAAAAATAATAAAATTTGAAAATAATGCTTGACAAATAATACTATGCAAAATATAATATATCGCGGAGGTGAGAAGCAGTGGACGCGCAGATGAAGAAAGGCATGGTGGAGGTGTGCATCCTGTCGCTGCTGAGCCGGGGGGATTCCTACGGCTATCAGCTCATTAAGGATATCGGCCCCATCATGGAATTATCCGAATCCACGCTGTACCCGGTGCTGCGGCGGCTGGAAGCGGCCCAGTGCCTGACGGTTTATTCTGTGGAGCACAACAGCCGGCTGCGGAAGTATTACGCCATTACCGACGCGGGACGGGCGCGCATCGCCGCCTTTTTAGAGGAATGGGCGGATGTGAACAGGGTATACGATTTTATTGCGGGCGTGCAGGGAAAAACTGCCGAGGGAGGAAACGAAGGATGACGCGGAAGGAATATATGCGGGAGCTGGAAGAAGCGCTCCAATTCTTAGGGGACGGGCAGCGGGCGGCGCTGCTGGAATATTACGGGGAAATGATCGACGACCGCATGGAGGACGGCATGGACGAGGCCTCCGCCGTGGCGGCCATGGAAAGCCCGGCGGACATCGCCGCCCAGCAGCGGACGGACGAGCCGAAGCAGGAAGCCGCCCCGGCGCCGGAAACGGAAAGCGAACCCATGACCGACGAAGCCATGAAGTTTTCCTCCCTGACCGGGGATATCCTGAAGGCGACGGAAAAAATCCTGAACCAGGCGGCGGAAGGCGTGTCGTCCTTCCCCAAGAGCGCGGATGAAATGTGCCGCCAGGAAGTGGAACGGATTCGCCGGAAAGGGGAAGAGATGCGCCGGGAGGCGGAAAAAGTCCGTCAGGAAGCGGAAGCATCCTCCCCGGCGCAGGACTTCGGGGAATACAGCCAGAAAACCCTCGTTTGCCCTGCCGACAGTCTGCGGGCGGTGAACCTGACCTGCGGGGAAATGCCCATCGTGGTGAAGGCCTGCGAGGGCGACGACGTGACCCTGATCTATTATACCTGCGAAAGCGACCCCTACGAGGCGGAAGCGCGGGACGGCGTGCTCACCCTGCGGCGGGCGGAATACGGCGGTTCCCGGGCGGGCCGGTTCACCTTCTCCGTGCTGGGCGGCCTGATGCGCCTGGCGTGGAACAAGCAGTGCCCCACCGTGGAGCTGCGCGTGCCCGAAACCGCCCTGCTGGATCTGGACGCCCATACCTCCAACGCCTCCATCAAGGTGGACGGCCCCCGGGCCTTGTGCGCCGTGACGCTGAAAACCAGCAACGGCCGCATCGCCCTGGAGCATGTGAAGTGCAAGGCCCTGAACGCCGTGAACAGCAACGCCCGCCTGACCCTGGAAAACGTGGAAGCCAAGCAGGGCCTGACCGGCAAAACCAGCAACGGCCGCATTGAGCTGGACATGGCTGCCAGCGGCGGGGATATGATCCTGACCACGTCCAACGGCCGCATCGAGGCGGACAACTGCTCCGCCCGGGGCGAACTGCGCCTGACCACCAGCAACGGGGCCATCAAGGCGGATCGTCTGGACGGCCAGACCGTCACCCTGAAAACCTCCAACAGCGGCATTACCGGCACCCTGCCGGGCAAGCAATCGGATTGGCAGATTGAAAGCGGCACCTCCAACGGCCACAGCAATTTGCCTTCCCACCAGCCGGGACAGAAACCTCTGCGGGTGCATACCTCCAACGGCAGCATCAACGTGCGGTTTGCGGAGTGAGGAATATACCGGGGTCCTGAACCAGGGCCGCCCGGCCCCGGACCCATTCCTGTAAATTTGGAAATCTGCGTTAACCAAACGGGACAGGCATATTTCCGGGCAGAAGAAAAGCGGAAGATCGGCGGAAAAAAGCGTTCACTCATTTTTCCGGCTGACCTTCCGCTTTTTCCTGTGCGCTTTGCGCACAGGAAGCCAGCTCCGCTGGCTCCCCGGGAATGGCTCAAGTATCCCAAGCCGCAGCGGGAAACTGCTTATACTAATCTCAATCTAAAAATGTATCAAGAATCCATTGCCTACAAGTGATGCTTTTAACCATATCATTTGTCAAATTGCAGATCGTATCACAAAGGCGATCAACAACATGGTCCAATGTTTTGAATACTTCA
>CACWWM010000224.1 GCA_902764565.1 uncultured Eubacteriales bacterium | reverse complement strand
GGTGGTGATCGTGGACGAGGCCTACGTGGATTTCGGAGCGGAAAGCGCGGTTTCCCTATTGCGGTCCTATGAAAACATCCTGGTGGTGCAGACCTTTTCCAAATCCCGGCAGCTGGCTGGAGCCCGGCTGGGCTTTGCCATCGGCAGCGAAGAACTGATTCGGGATTTGAACCTGATCCGCTTTTCCTTCCATCCCTATAACGTGAACAGCCTCACCCAGGCGGCGGGGGCGGCGGCCCTGGAACAGCCGGATTACTTTGAAGCCTGCCGCCAAACCATCATGGAAAACCGGGCGTGGACGAAAACGGAATTGGAGAAGCTGGGCTTCCGGGTGCTGGACAGCAAGGCCAATTTCCTGTTTGCCGCCGCTCCCGGAATGAACGGCGGGGAATACCAGAAAAAGCTGAGGGAAAAGAACATCCTGATCCGCTATTTCGATCAGCCCCGCATCCGGGACTTCACCCGCATCACCATCGGAAGCCGGGAACAGATGGAAAAACTGATCGAAGCCACAAAGGAGATATTGGCATGAGACAGGCGAGCATGGAACGGAACACGAAGGAAACCCAAATTACCCTGACCCTGAACCTGGACGGCGCGGGCAAAGCGGACATCGACACCGGCGTGGGCTTTCTCAACCATATGCTGGAGCTGCTGGCCTTTCACGGGCAGTTTGACCTGACGGTACAATGCCGGGGCGACGTTCAGGTGGACGATCATCATTCCGTGGAGGATATCGGTATCGCCCTGGGCCAGGCCTTCGCGGAAGCTCTGGGCGATAAAAAGGGCATCGTGCGCTACGGCAATTTCCTTTTGCCCATGGACGAAGCCCTGGTGCTGTGCGCCGTGGATCTTTGCGGGCGGGACACCTTAGGGTATCAGGTGAACATCCCCACCCAGAAGGTGGGCAGCTTTGACACGGAACTGGTGCAGGAATTCATGCTGGGCTTCACCCGGAACGCCAAAGCCTGCGTCCATTTCGTGCAGATGGCGGGCGCCAATTCCCACCACATCATCGAAGCCATGTTCAAGGGCCTGGGCCGCGCCCTGCGTCAGGCGGTGTCCATCGATCCCAGGCAGGCGGATAGAACGCCGTCATCCAAGGGGCTGCTGTAGCTGTCTTGTCTGTTTAGGAACACTTTAAGTAACGAAGGAGAGAACAGAGTACAGAGTGCAGAGTACAGATTGAATAGTCGTTCATTCCACTATATTCATTGTATTGGCAAAATAATCTGTACTCTGTACTCTGATCTCTGTACTCTTAAATAAAGTGACTTAAAGTGCCCGATAACGCTGAAAAAGGTTGGTGTTCCTGCATGATTGCGATTATCGATTACGGGGTGGGCAACCTGTATTCCATCAGCCATTCCCTGTCCTACCTGGGCATGGAAAACATTGTTACGCGGGATGAAGAAACGATTCTGAACGCGGACAAGCTGATCCTGCCCGGAGTGGGGGCCTTCGGGGACGCCCGGCAGAAGCTGAAAGATACGGGCATGGACTCTCTGGTACTGCAAAAGGCAAAAGCGGGTACGCCCCTGCTGGGCATTTGCTTGGGCATGCAGCTTTTGCTTGAAAAGAGCCACGAGTACGGGGAGCATGCGGGCCTTGGCCTGATCCCCGGCGAAATCTGCCCCCTGCGGGCGGATATTCCCGCCGAGCTCAAGGTGCCCCATATCGGCTGGAACGCCCTGCGGTTTACGGGGGAAAGTCCCCTGCTGAAATATATTCAAGAGGGGGACAGCGTGTACTACGTTCATTCCTTCTACGCCAAATTCGCCGGGGACGCCGTGAAAGCCGTATCGGAATACGGCGTGGACGTGCCGGGCCTGGTGCAGCACGGCAGCGTGTTCGGGGCCCAGTTCCACCCGGAAAAAAGCGGGCCGGTGGGCCTTAACATCCTGCGGGCTTTCGGGGAGGTGGGCGCATGCTGATTTTTCCGGCCATCGACCTGCGGGCCGGTCAGGTGGTGCGATTGACCGAGGGCGATTACGACCAGATGACCGTATATGGAACCGATCCCTTGGCCGCCGCGGCTTCCTTCAAAGCCGCTGGCGCTGAATGGCTGCACGTGGTGGATTTGGACGCGGCCAAGGACGGGGGACAGCAGAATTTCGCCATCATTGAAAAGCTGGCGAAGGAAAGCGGCCTGACCCTGGAAGTGGGCGGCGGCGCCCGCAGCGAGGAAAGCGCCCGGCGGTATCTGGACGCGGGGGTGTTCCGGGTGATCGTAGGCTCGGCGGCGGTGGAAAAACCGGCCCTGCTGGAAACGCTGGCGGCCAGATATCCGGGCCGCATCGCCGCCGGGGTGGACGCTAAAAACGGCTTCGTCGCCATTCACGGCTGGCGAACGGTGACGGATATTCCCGCTTTCGGTTTCGTGAGCAGACTGCCCGAACAGGGCGTGGACACGGTGATTTATACCGACATCAGCCGGGACGGCAAGCTCATGGGCCCGAATTTGGACGCCTACGCGAGATTAAGCGAGATAGACGGCCTGCGGGTGGTGGCTTCCGGCGGCGTTTCCTCTCTGGAAAATGTGGAAGCGCTGGCGAAAATGGACGTATACGCCGCCATCATCGGCAAGGCCCTGTACGCAGGGAAAATCGATTTGAAACAGGCTATTGCCGCCGCCGGAGGGGGGAAGATCGCATGATTGCCAAAAGAATCATTCCCTGCCTGGACGTGCGGAACGGCCGGGTGGTGAAGGGCACCAATTTCGAGGGCATTCAGGACGTGGCCGACCCGGTGGAAATGGCGAAATACTATAACGACACAGGGGCCGACGAACTGGTTTTCTACGATATTACCGCGTCCTTCGAGGGCCGATCCCTGTTCACGGACATCCTCAAGCGCACGGCGGCCCAGGTGTTTATCCCCCTCACCGTGGGCGGGGCCATCAACGAGGTATCGGACTTTGAACGGGTGCTGTCCTGCGGGGCGGACAAGGTGAGCGTCAATTCCGGGGCCATCAAAAACCCCGATTTAATCGACAGCGCCGCCAAGCGCTACGGAGACCAGTGCGTGGTGCTGAGCATGGACGTAAAAAGGGTGGACGGAGCTTTCCGCATCTTTGCTAAGGGAGGCCGCATTGACACCGGCATCGACGCCCTGCAATGGGCCCATGAGGGCCAGGAGCGCGGGGCCGGGGAGCTGGTGGTAAACAGCATCGACACCGACGGCGTAAAGCAGGGCTTCGATCTGGAAATGCTGGCCGCTATGGGCAAGATGGTTTCCATCCCCATCATCGCATCCGGCGGCGCGGGCAATATGGAGCATTTCAAAACCTTGTTTGAAACCGTGCCCCAGGTGGACGCGGGGCTGGCAGCGTCCATTTTCCACCGGAAGGAAGTGCCGCTTCCGGCGCTGAAAGCATACCTGGCGGGCGAAGGAATCCCCATGAGAATTTTGCGGACAGGAGTGTGAAACCATGAACATCGACGAACTGAAATTTGACGAAAACGGCCTGATCCCCGCCGTGGTGCAGGATTATTTTTCCAAGCAGGTTTTGACCGTGGCCTATATGAACCGGGAATCCCTGGAAATCTCCATGAAGGAGGGCCGCACCTGCTTCTTCTCCCGTTCCCGCCAGCAGCTTTGGCGCAAGGGGGAAACGTCCGGCAACACCCAGGAGATCGTCACCATCAAGGCGGACTGCGACGCTGACGCATTGGTGGTGGAGGTTATCAAAAAAGGCCCCGCCTGCCATACGGGGGCCGAAAGCTGCTTCTTCAACCCGGTGTACCAGAGCGAAGAGCACCAGGATTTCTCCCTGGAAGCGCTGTATCAGCTTCTGGAGGGCCGGAAAACCAGCCCCAAGGAGGGCAGCTATACCACCTACCTGTTCCAGAAGGGCATCGATAAGATTTTGAAAAAAGTCGGCGAGGAGTGCACCGAGGTCATCGTGGCCGGAAAGGGCGGCAGCAAGGAAGAAACCGTCTTTGAAATTGCCGATTTAGCCTATCACGTCATGGTGCTCATGGTGGAAATGGGCATCGAACCCAAGGACATTTTCGCCCAGCTGGAAAGCCGCCATGTGGTAGACCATAAGGTGAAGCAGGAAAAAATGCAATAATGCGCAAATCCAAAAGGCTGATGATACTATTATAGACATTGCTGGGGGAAACCGCTCTTTGCTTCCCAGGGCTGCCGCCCGGCCTGCGCTGAAAATGATCCACTGGATCATTTTCCGGGCGCTTCGGCCCCCAAAGAGCGGTTTCCCCCAGCCCCCTTTCCGAGAAAGGCAAATAGAGTTTATGATTCTATGCAAACGATCCGAAGGTGTCTGTATTTAATCAGACAGTGGTATCAGCAGCTTTGGACATCCTGTTTATTTTCCCGCCACGGAGATTTCGCCCACGTCCACGGAAGGACTGCCGATAGAGCTTCCGGGGAACAGCAAATCGCTTCCCACGGCGCGGATGTTCTTCA
>CACWWM010000223.1 GCA_902764565.1 uncultured Eubacteriales bacterium | reverse complement strand
TCCCAGGCAAATTCCGGCAGGGGCAAATCCATGTCCGCCAGCAGATGCAGCAGGTCTTTGCCGTCGTGGACGTACAGCTTTTGGGACAGCAGCGGTTTCAGCGCCTGCCACGCTTCCTCCGGCAGCAGCCCTTCCGACAGCATATCCTGCTGCAAAGCGATTTCCGCCAGCCTGCCGGGAATCGCCACCGTCATGCGGGTGGGCGTCACATGCAGGGCGGTGGGCTGATTTTCCGCCGCTTGCAGGAACGCGGCGATTTCCTCCGCCGTTTTCAGGGTTTCTTCGGTAAAAGGGATTTCCGCTTCTTCTGTTTCCGGGGCGGGCGCTGCGTCCGGGGACATTTTTTCCAGCCGTCCGGCCACGCCGTTTAACTGATATTTCCGCAGGACGGGCAGGCCCTCGGCCATATGGGAAACGTCAAAGGCGGTCAGATTGAATTCGATGGGGGCCGTGGGGCGGATGGTGGCCAAATCCTTGCTGAACCGGGCCTGTTCCTCGTTATCCCGCACCTTTTCCCCTAATTTCCCCTTGATCTCCGCCCCGTGGGCCAGCACGTTTTCCAACGTACCGTATTCGTTCAGCAGCTTCACCGCCGTCTTTTCCCCCACGCCGGGGATGCCGGGGATGTTGTCGCTGGTATCGCCCATGAGGCCCTTCCAGTCCGTCACCTGTTCCGGGGTGACGCCGAAATATTCCTTCACCCCGGCGGGGTCGAACAGGGTGCTTTCGGTGATGCCCTTGCGGGTGAACAGCACCTTGGTGCCGTCGCCCACCAATTGCAGGGCGTCCTTATCGCCGGTGAGCAGCACGCAGTCCAGCCCCGTTTCCCGGCATTTTACGGACAGGGTGCCCAAAATATCGTCGGCCTCGTAGCCCTCCGCCGTCAGCACTCCCAGGCGCATAGCGGCCAAAATCTCCTTGATGATGGGAAACTGGGGCCGCATTTCCTCCGGCATGGCCCGGCGACCCGCCTTGTAATCCGCATAGGCGGTATGGCGGAACGTGGGCACGGGCAGATCGAACGCCACGGCGATATACCGGGGCGATAAATCCTGGATGGCTTTCAGCAGCATGGATAAAAACCCGTGTACGGCGTTGGTGTACACGCCGTTTACGTCCATCAGCGGCAGGGCGTGAAAGGCCCGGTGCATCAGGCTGTTGCCGTCCACGGCCAATAAGGTTTCCCGCATTGCTTCCTTCACCTCGTCAAGCCGGTGCTCCCGGCGCGCATAATTTCAATAATAGTATACCACACATCCACGGAATTGAAAAGAAATTGCTTCGGAATTGTTGCGAAATTTTTACATTTGCAAATAAAAAGAGCCGCGATAATGATTTGAAAGGTTTTCGCGGTTCTTCTCAGACAATATCCGATTATTTCTTTGCTTTCTGCCCGATCTTGTTTTCCGTGCCGTTTTTGAGGCGTTCCAGATTGCTGCGGTGGCGGTACACGCCAAGCGCCAGCAGGATCAGTGCCCACACCCCGGCGGGCCAGAAGGGCTGGGTGAACAGGATCATCACGGCGAAGGTGAACAGCATGGTCAGGCTGCCTACGGAAATGTAGCGGCAAATCGCGATCACCAGCAGGCACAGGGCGGCGGCGATGATGCCGTACAGCGGGTACAGGGTAATCAGCACGGCGGCGGAGCAGGCGATGCCCTTGCCGCCCTTGAAATTGAAGAACACGGGCCAATTGTGGCCCAGCACCGCGCACAGTCCGGCCACCATGCCGCCGTTCATCCCGGCGATGGCCTTGCCGATCATAACGGCGGCGAAGGCTTTCAGGAAATCCCCCAGGAAGGTGAGGGCACCTCCCTTGATGCCCAGCACCCGCAGGGCGTTGCTGGCCCCGGTATTATGGCTGCCTTCCTCCCGCAGGTTATGGCCGGAGTTTTTGGCGACCAGGATGCCGGTGGACACGCTGCCCAGCAGATAGGCGATCACGCCGCACAGGATATATTTCAGAATCACGGTCTTGCATCCTCCTTCTTTTTCTCCCGCAGCACGAAGCGAATGGGAGTCCCCTCAAAGCCGAAGGCCTTGCGCAGACAGTTTTCCAGATACCGCTGGTAGGAAAAGTGCATCAGCTCCTCCGCGTTGATGAACAGCGAGAAGGTGGGCGGGCACGTGCCGGACTGGGTGCCGTAATAGATTTTCAGCTTCCTGCCGCCCATCATGGGGGGCTGCAGGGCCATCTGGGCGTCGCCCAGCACGTCGTTGAGCGCGCCGGTGCCCACGCGGCGGCTGGCCTGCTCCCACACCCTGTTGACCTCCGGCAGCACGTTCTGGGCCCGCTGGCCGGTGAGGGCGGAAATGAACAGCACGGGCGCGTAATCCATGAATTTCAGGTCTTCGATCACCTGTTTTTTGAACTTTTCCAGGGTGCCCGTTTCCTTTTCCAGGGCGTCCCATTTGTTCACGATCACCACGGCGGCCTTGCCTTCCTCGTGGATCATGCCGGCGATGCGGGCGTCCTGCTCCGTCACGCCCTCCTGGGCGTCGATGAGCAGCAGGGCCACGTCGCACCGGCGGATGGCCCCGATAGACCGAAGCACGCTGTACCGTTCCAGGGATTCGTCCTCAATGGCCCGCTTGCGGCGGATGCCCGCGGTGTCGATGATGTTGTATCGGGTGCCGTCGGGGCCGGAAAATTCCGTGTCGATCGCGTCCCGGGTGGTGCCGGGGATATCGGACACCATGGTGCGCTCCTGGCCCAGCAGCCGGTTGGTCAGGCTGGATTTGCCCACGTTGGGGCGGCCCACCACGGCAAGCTGGATCACATGGGCTTCCTCGTCGTCCTCCCCTTCCCCGGCGGGAGGCAGGCGCTTCACGATCTCGTCCAGCAGGTCGCCCAGGCCCAGCATGTTGGTGCTGGAAATGCCCACGGGTTCGCCCAGGCCCAGGGCGTAAAACTCGTACAGAGAATCGTTAAGTCCCCCGTGATCCAGCTTGTTCACGGCCAAAATCACGGGCTTGCGGGTTTTGCGCAGCAGCACCGCCACTTCCTCGTCGTCCGGGGTCAGGCCCGCCCGGGCGTCGGTGAAAAAGCAGATCACGTCCGCCATGTCCATGGCGATTTCGGCCTGACGGCGCATCTGGGAAAGCAGCACGTCCTCGCTGCGGGGATCGATGCCGCCGGTATCGATCAGGGTGAATTTTCGGCCCGTCCATTCCACGTCGGCATAAATGCGGTCCCGGGTAACGCCGGGAACATCCTCCACAATCGCGATGCGGCGGCCGGAGATTTTATTGAAAAAAGTGGATTTTCCCACGTTGGGCCGCCCCACAATGGCGACCAGGGGCTTGGCGGAAGGCATTGAGCATCCCCCTCCTTTTTTCGATTCATTGTAAATGGCAAATAGTGGTTTGCGGCAGCAGGAGAGTTCAGAGTACAGAGTTCAGGGTGCAGATAATCATGTCTGTGTTGTCGGTTTTCCGTATGCATTGGACTATATAAATCTGAACTCTGTACTCTGAACTCCGCACTCTCTATCGTCCGGCCTGAATCATATCATTCACGTCCCAAAAGCGCCCGGAACAAATCGGCCCCGGTATTGGGCACCAGGGTGAGCCGGGGCTTTAAGGCCCTGCGCACCTGTTCCAGGGATACGCCATCCAGGAACAAGTCCCCTTCGGCCCGCAGGGTGTTGCCGCAGAGCAGGATTTCGTCCTCGTCGGCGCTCTTTAGCTGCTCCATCAGGTCGCCGCCGGTGATCAGGCCGGTGACGGTGATGGTCTCCCCGAAAAAGGTGTTGCGAATGGGCTGCACGGCCACCTGTACGCCTGCGGGGCCGTACTCCTTCACCCACCGTTCCATAACCGGGGCGATGGAAGCGCCGCAGGGGATGCGCACCCGGCGGGGCACGGCGGGCAGGATGTTTTCCCGGGACGCGGCGGCCAAAGCGTCCTCAAATTTGCGCAGCAGGCCCACGCCGTTTTCCAATTGGGGATAGCCCTCGTATGCTTCCTCGGTTGGCAGGGGCTCTCCGGCGATCAGATACATTTCGTCGGCGGGGAATACGAAGCGGGTGCCCGCTTCCTTCAGCATCTTTGCCTGAAACGTCCGGGCGATTTCCATAACGGCCCGGGCTTTTTCCCGGTCGAAGGGGGTAACGGGCGCCAGCCCTTCCCGGAATTTGGTCAGGCCCACAGGCACCAGGGCCGCCGATTGGGCGGCAGGGTACAGGGCGCTCAAATCCGTCAGGGTCTTTTTCAGGTTTTCCCCGTCGTTGTAGCCGGGGCACAGCACGATCTGGCAATGGAAATGCAGCCCGGCGTCCGCCAAGGCGTGGAGCCGATCCATAATCAGGCGGGCGCCCGGGTTTTTCATCATCCGCACCCGCACTTCCGGGTCGGTGCTGTGCACGGAAATGTACAGGGGGCTGGCTTTCCTTTTCAGGATGCGCTGAAATTCCTTTTCGTCCACGTTGGTGAGCGTGATGTAATTGCCCAT
>CACWWM010000222.1 GCA_902764565.1 uncultured Eubacteriales bacterium | reverse complement strand
CCAAATCCTGCCTGACATGGGGAATTATCCGCGCTTGCCCAGGTTTTTCACAGGCCGAAGCATTGACACAGATACAATTCTGTAATACAATTGAAACAGTTTTTACGATCATTCGATGATTTCCGAAGGAGGCATCATGTTACTATGAAAGGAATCATCCGCATCGTCTCACTCTGCCTGATTTTATTCTGCCTGCTTCTGCCCTTTGGGGCGTTTGCCGCGTCCGCCCAGGACATCAGCATTTCCGTGCAGTGGACGGACGATTTTGGCACGTTGCAATGGAGCGAACCTGCCGTGCCCGTCACCGATTCGCCGGAGGAAACCCGGTTCTGGCTGGTTCTTTCTCCGGGAACGCCGCTGAGCGGTCTTACCCTGAACATCAGCGATCTGAGCGGCAGCATCGCTTATTTCGTGCCCGGTCAGGACGCTCTTTTGGAATACGTGACGGACGCCATGGGCAGCCTGGATCAGCCCTTTGTGAGCATTTCCGGGTATAACGCCGCGGGCGAAGAGGTGGCGGTTTATTCGCTGTACATTTCTTACCAGCCGCTTCCCCAGCAGACCGAGGTGCTTCCCGCCGACGTGACCGTCCATTATGTGGATGAAAACGGCTATCCCCTGCTGCCCGATCAGACCATGACCTTTGGGGAAGGCGCTTCCGCCGTATACGCCGCGCCCATCGAAGGCTATACCCTGACAGGCCCCGATTCCTATACCGTCACCGTGGATCAGATGGGAGCATATCCCACCGAGGTGACCTTCACCTATACCCGCATCGCGGTGTCCGCCACCGTGACCGTCCATTTTATTGACGAAAACGGCTACCGCCTGCTGGACGACCAGTTCTATACCTACGACGCGGGCCAGCATACCGTGACCGCCCCCGTCCTGGACGGCTATGTGCTCACCGGCAGCGAACAGCAGAATGTGACTGTGGACGAATACGGCGCTGCCCCCGAAGAAATCACCTTTACCTACATGCGCTATATCGCCCCGGCCAGCGTCACCGTGCATTATGTGGATGAAAACGGCACGCCGCTGCTGCCGGACGACGTGACCACCCTGGAGGGCGGCAGCCACACGCTGCAGGCCCGGTTCATCGATGGCTACACCGTGGAAGGCTCCGGCGACGCCTATGTGACCGTTGGTGCCGACGGCGCGGATCCCGCCGAAATCACTTTCCGGTACACCCGGGAAGTGCTGCCCGTCAATATCGTGATCCATTATGTGGATGAGGAAGGCGCTCAGATCGCCGCGGATACGGCGCAGACCCTGCAGCCCGGCTATAATCTGGTGTACCCCGCCGCCGGGATCTCCGCTGAACTGTATCTGCCCGTCTCCCCCGAATCGCAGGAGGTCTACGTGACCGCCGACGGGGCGTCCCCGGCGGAAGTCACCTTCATCTACCGCCGCGCGGTGCAGCCCGTAAACGTGACCATCCATTACGTGGACGAACGGGGCGAACCGATCGCGCCGGATGAAGTGCGCACTTACGGCGAAGGCGAACACGCAATCACCCCCTCCGCCGCGGTGTCAGGCGAGGATTATCAGCAGCCGCAGCCCGATTCCTATTACCTGACGGTGACTCTAGCGGGGGCCAGCGAAAGCGAATTCACCTTTACCTACACCCGGGCGGTAAAACCCGCCATGGTGACCGTTCACTATACCGACGCCCAGGGAACGCCCGTGGCCGAGGATTCGCAGATGTGGTTTGAGGGCGGCAGCTTTGCGGTCTTCCCCCAGCCCGCCGAATTGCCGTTCAGGTATTTCCTGGCGGAAGGCAGCCCCGAATTCCAGACCGTGACGGTGGACGCCGATGGGGCGCACCCCGGCGAAATCACCTTTATTTATGCATATAAGTCCGCCGAGCCGGTGACGCTGCCCATTTACTACCGCGACGCGGAAAACGGCACAGACGTGGCCTTGGGCGGTACTGTCACTTTGCAGCCGGATACGACGACCGCCGTGACCGCCGCGCCGGAAAACCTGCTCCCCGATTACTTCCCTCTGGGCGATTCCGCTGTGTACGTTACGGTGAACGCTGACGGCGAAGCGGACCGGAGCGAAATCGTTTTCCTGTATCAGTACGTGGCACCTACGCCCGAACCCACCCCGGAACCCACTGCCGAGCCGACGGCGGAGCCCACCCTGGAGCCCACCGCCGAGCCAACGGCGGAACCTACCTTAGAGCCCACCGCAGAACCCACGGCCGTACCCGAACCCACTGACGAACCTGAACCCACCCCGGAGCCCGGGCCCGTGATGGTGACTGTGCGCTACGCGGATCAGGACGGCGCGGACGTGGCCTCCCCCACCGTCGTATGGTGCGGCCTGGGCGATACCGAAATCACCGCCGCGCCCACGGATCTGCCGGGCGGCTATGTGCCCGACGGGCCGCAGACCGCCCTGGTGCATGTGGACGAATACGGCGCCGATCCCGCTGAAATCGTCTTTGCCTACCGCCTGACCGCGGAGCCCGCGGTTCCCAAGGTGGCGCTGGTGACCGTAAAATATATTTCTCCCAAGGAAGAAGTGTTCTATTCCTATTCCGCCACCTGCGTGGAAGGGCAGGAAAACAAGGTGGAGCTGGACTGGGAGCAGGTGGACAGCGCTCTGGGCTATGAGCTGGCGTCCGACGCGGTCGTGTATGTGACCGTGGACGAGACCGGCGCGGCTTACCCCGACGAGGTGCTCTTCCGCTTCCGCAACGAAATCAACGCCTTTGTGACCATCCGTTATCAGGACGCGGCCACCGGGCGGAACGTAGCTTCCCCCCAGCAGCAAATCTGCTATGTGGGCTCCAACACCGTGGATATCCGCCCCCTGGATCTGGAAGAAAACTACGTCCTGGTACCCGGTGCCTCCCCTGCCACCGTCATTCTGGACGCGGAAGGCAATCTGACGCCCAATGAAGTGGTGTTCCTGTACGCTTCCGTCGCCACGGCGACCCCCGCGCCCCAGATTCCCTCCTACGATACGCCTGTGGACGCCTATTTCTATCCCAACGGCGGAGCCGTCCGCGTGCGCTCTACCCCCACCACCACGGAAAACAACATCCTGACGGAGGTCGGCAGCGGCACCCTGGGCCATGCGCTGGGCAAGCTGACCAACCGCGACGGCAAGGTTTGGTACGTGGTGGAAATCAACGGCGTCGTCGGCTACATGAGCGAAGGCGTCATGCGTATCCTCAGCGAAGCGGAAACCGCCGCGCTGTTCAACTACACCCTGGCCCCCACCCAGGCGCCCACGCCCGTGCCGACGGAAATCCCCGACGGCGCGGTGATCGACCGCTGGGGCACCACCATCGATTCCATCAACTTCCGCAAGAAGCCCAATCGGAGCGCGGATAAGATCAGCACGGTGAAAAAGAATACCCGGGTTTGGATTTACAGCGTCCAGACCGTGGGCGACGAGCAATGGTACGCGGTGCGCTGCAACGGCGTGGACGGCTATATGATGGCCAAGTTCGTGCAGCTGGCCAGCGAGGCGGACAGCGCCGCCATTCAGGCCCAGCTTGCCTCTCCCATGCCCACCCAAACGCCGAACGCGGCCAGCGTGCCGACGGAAGCGCCTACCCCGGTGCCCACTTTGGAGCCCACCGCGGCGCCCACCCTCGAACCCACGTCCGCGCCGACTTCGGAGCCCACTTCGGCGCCGACTTCTGAACCGACCGCTGAGCCGACTTTGCCGCCCACTGAGGCGCCCACCTCCGAACCCACCCCGGAGCCCACCGCCGTTCCCACGGAAATGCCCTCCTATCGATCCTCGTCAACGGCGAAACCTATGTGGACAACGTCATCTGGGATTCCGTGCAGGCGCTGAGCAGCGGCAATTGGGGCTTTATCCCCCAGTCCGCCCTTCAGTTCATTAACGCCGAGGAAGCCCGGGATTACCTGGATCGGCTGCAGCCCACCCCCGCCCCCACCGATCTGCCCATGGAGCAGACCGAGGGCCTGGCCATGACCCTGGGCAACGGCGTGCCCATGCGCCAATTTGCGAATACCAACGGCGAAATCATGGCCCTGCTGCCTTACATGGCGGTGGCGTATGTGGATCAGCAGATCTACGCGGGCGGCATCGCCTGGCATGTGGTGTACTACGACGGCATGTGGGGCTATATCCGCCAGGATCAGCTGCGCATGATGAGCCAGGAAGAAGTGCAGAGTTACCAGGAATCCCTGACTGCCGGAACGCCCACGCCCACCGCTGAACCCGCGCCCACGCCCGTGCCTGTGACGGAAAACAGCCTGAGCAGCTACGGCCATGTGAAGAGCACCAGCGGCCGGGTGAACCTGCGCAGCGAACCCACCACCAAAAAGAGCAACGCCATCCGTCTGCTGGATAATTACGCTTTCGCCCTGGTCATGGGCACCGTCGTCAACGACGAAGGCACCTGGTATCACATCAGCCAGGGCGGCGTGGAGGGCTATATCCGCGGCGATTACTTCCACGTGCTCACTCTGGGCGAGCTGTCCGATTTCCTGCAGAGCAGCGAATATCTGAACGCCAGCAGCAACAATACCACTTCCAGCGCCAGCACCAGCCAGATTCAGCCCGTGGAGGACTACAACAAGACCGTGTGGCAGAATCCGGCGCTGACCGCTTCCTACGAGCCCTTCACCATCGCCACCCCCACGCCGAACCCGGAGCGGCTTTCCACCGAAACGCCCACTCCCGCGCCCACTCCCTCCCCCACGCCCACCCCGGAAATCGCTCCGGTTGCGCCGGACGGCAACAATGTCCTGCCTGAAAACAACGTGCAGCAGGGCGGTTCTCCCTTGCCCTGGGTGCTGGTCGGCCTGGGCGTCGCCGGCGCGGGCGGCGCGTACTACGCTTACGTGCGCCGGCAGAACGAAAAGCGTCGGCAGGCGCTTCTGGCCCAGCAGGCCCGCGCCAGCCGCAGCGCCGCCATTCGGCCCCAGATGCGCACGGCCCAGAATAATCCCACCCAGAATCCGGCCCGTCCCGCGTATCCCAACCCCAACGCGCCCTTCATGCCGCCCCAGAGCGGCGTGCCGCAGTCCGCGCAGAGCGCTGCTCAGAACACCGGGGTTTATCGTCCCGTCAGCGCGTCTCAGCAGCAGGCGGGCGCGGTAAAAGGCGATACCAATCCTTTTACGCCCGTGCGGCAGGCTACGCAGGCGTATCAGCCCCTGCGGCGGGAAGGCGGTTCCTATCCCCAGGCCACCCAAACCTTCAGCCGTACTGCCGTCCAGCCGAGCGCGGAAAACCGGGCCATCCGTGAAAGCAAGCCGGTGACCCAGGATTCCGACGCTTTCCGGCCCGCCCCTGTGGACCCCAGCAGCCAGCACCTGAACCTGAATATCAAAACGGCTCAGATCGGCCTGGAATCCTCGACCGCGCCAAACGCCGAAACGGCGGCGGAAGCGCCCAGGAAACGCATTCGCCGGACGGAACGCAATAAGGATCTGTACGACAGCAACAACCGCAACGCGTGATCCCCGCGGGGTTGGAAGCCTGGCTTCCGGCCCCGTTTCCATCGAGACGGAGGTAAAAAAAACATGCGCAGTTCCTTCAAGCTTCTTTGCCTTCTCCTGTGCGTTTCTCTGCTTCTTTCGCCCGCGCTGGCGGAGGGAAACGAAAACCAGCTTTCCGCCTACGAGGCGGGGCTTCCCCCGCTGGAAGGAGAAACCCTGATCCAGCCTGCCTATCCGGTGCCCGACCATGTGCTGTGGCTGCTGGACGTGGCCCGGGGAGAAATCGGCTATACGGAGGAACACGGCGGCGTGACCAAGTACGGCACCTGGGCGGGCTATCCCAGCGCCGAATGGTGCGCCGAATTCCAGTGCTGGTGCGTGAATCAGGTAGATAAGCTCCACGGCACCAGGCTGCTCAACCGGGAATATCCCAATTACAGCGGCACCAACGTGGGGCGGGACTGGTTTATTTCCCAGGGCCGCTATATCGCCCGCACGGGCTTTCTGCCGGGCTATGGCACCCAGTGGTGGATCGATACCGGCGCGGCCATTGAAAAAAACAGCTACGTTCCCCAGCCGGGGGACTGGGTGTTCCTCACCGATAACGCCAGCGGCGACACCAGCCACGTAGCCATGGTGGAATACTGCGCCGCCGACGCTTCCGGCAAGGTGCGGGTGCACGTGATCGAGGGCAACAACGTCACCAAGCCCGCCCCCCAGGGCGTGGAGCGCAACGATTACGCCCTTGATTACTGGCGCATCTTAGGCTACGGCACCGTGCACGATCTGGCCGACGTTACCCTGAAATTCGGCCACAGCGGCCCCAAGGTGAAAGCGCTGCAAACGGAACTGGTGCAGGCCGGGCTGCTGGAAGAGAGATATACCACCGGGAAATACGGCGCCATCACCACGGGCTGCATTAAAACCGTTCAGCAGAAGTACGGCATCCAGGAAACCGGCATCGCCAACCTGGAAACCCGCATGGCGCTTCGGCGCATGATCGGGGAACTGTCCGCCCGGTAAAGCGCCAGGCAGGATTTTATTCTTCCGCGTCGAATAAGATATATTTGGCAGTTTCATTTTCATGTCAGTAAGGGGTGAACACCCATGCGCGATATGTTGCTGGTGCTGAATTTTGATAACGACGCCAGCCGGGCCATCACGCGAAAGCTGCGTTCGGAAAGAGTTTTCTGCAAGATCGTTCCGGGTAATATTTCCCTGGAAGAAATCAAGGCCCAGGAGCCCCTGGGGCTGCTGCTGGCAGGCGGCGTATCGGGCCAGACCCCCGCGGGGCTGGACAGCCGCATCCCCGCCGCGGATATTCCCGTGCTGGCCTTGGGCGACGCCGCTGGTCTCCTGCTGTCCCTGCTGGGCGGCACGGTAGGCGATATCGCTTATCAGGGCGCTGTGATGCCCGTAAGCTATACCGACTGCGCCCTGCTGGCGGGCATGGAGAGCGGAGAAAGGATGCTGCCCTGCGTCCGGGAATTTCATCTGCCGGAGCAGGTGCGGCCCCTGGCCTCCGCCCAGGAAACCGTCATCGGCTTCGCCCACGAAAGCCTGCCGCTGTACGGCGCGCAGCTCCAGATCGAGCAGAACGATCCGGAAAGCTCCCTGATCCTCAAAAATTTCGCCCTGAATATCTGCGGCTGCACCACCTGGTGGGACGACGATGCTTTCGTCACCCGGGCGGTGGAGGAAATCAGCCGCGCAGCGGGCAGCGGCCGCGTGGTGTGCGCCATGACCGGCGGGCTGGACAGCGGCGTCAGCGCCCTGCTGGCCCACAAGGCGCTGGGAGACCGGCTGAAATGCATTTTTGTGGACACCGGCCTATTGCGGGCGCGGGAGGGCGACGAGTTTATCGCCTATTACCGGGACGAGATCGGCCTGGATATTACCCGCATTTCCGCCCAGGACAGGTTTTTGGACGCCCTGCGGGGCGTAAAGGAACCCGCGGAAAAGCGCCGCGTGATCATCCGGCTGATTCAGGATATCCTGCGGGAAGAAGAAGAAAAGTTAGGGCCCATCACCGCGTTGGTGCGCGGCACCAGCTGCAACGATATCCTGTACGGCGGCGGCGCGCTCAGCCCCGCTTTGGGCGATCAGGTGCCCCTCATTGAACCGCTGCGGGAGCTGTTCAAGAATGAAATTCGCCAAATCGCCGATTTTCTGGGCATCCCCGCCGATATGATTTCCCGCCAGCCCTTCCCCGGCAGCGGCCTGGCCCTGCGCATTATGGGCGAAGTGACCGAGGAAAGGCTGACCACCCTGCGGGCGGCCGACGCCCTGTTCCGGGGAGAGCTTTTACGCTCCAACGCGGCCAAGCGGCTGTGGCAGTACTTCGCGGTGCTGATTCCCATGCCCGACTGCGAAGAAAAATCCGTCATCTGCCTGCGCGCCATTCAAGCGGCGGAGAGCAGCCATACCTACGCAGCCCGGCTGCCCTACGACGTGATGGAAACCGTGACCGACCTGATCCTGCGGGATCAGAAATCCGTGGGCCGGGTTACTTACGACCTGACCCCCGCCTATAAGTATTCCGGCGTAGAGTGGTAACCAATAAAATCGTTACTGCTTCGCAGTAAATACACCGAAGCAAGGGGAATTCTATGCGTATTACCCATCCGCAAGCCGCGTTTCAGGGCATCGCGCCTGAAAACGTGTTCTTCGTCGCCAGTGACCAGCAAATTCAGCTGGGCACCGGTTATGTGATGCAGTTTTTTCAGGGCGAATTGTATCCCGAGCGCCCCAATCACCTGTTCCTGCAAATCGACTGCCAGCC
>CACWWM010000221.1 GCA_902764565.1 uncultured Eubacteriales bacterium | reverse complement strand
CTCATAAAACAGCGGGAAATTGCAATTTCGCTGTGACAGAAAATATCCGCAGGGGCAGGGTCCAGGGGGATCATCCCCCTGGTGGGGTACGGGGCAAAGCCCCGTCCGTTCCATCTGTCTGGTTTCAAATCAACGACTGTTTCTGCGGCAGAAGCCGTTTCACAGCCAGCACGAACCTTGCTCCGGGGGAAGCGGCGGCGCGCATGCGCAGGTAAGCGTCCCGGAAAGGTTCAGCAGAAGCGGGATGGTTGCCGTAGAGCTGGGCCCCGTAAGCATCGGCCAGGGGCAGGAGGGAGGGCAGCTGCTCTTCCTTCAGGGGGCGTTCA
Source organism: uncultured Eubacteriales bacterium (assembly GCA_902764565.1). Classification (GTDB taxonomy): domain Bacteria; phylum Bacillota; class Clostridia; order Christensenellales; family Aristaeellaceae; genus RUG563. The sequence goes on along the minus strand of CACWWM010000221.1, from coordinate 4,973 downwards.
ACGCGCAGGGCGAAATCCCGCAGGGTTTCATCCTTGCGCCGGGTGAGCTTGCGGCGGGAGAGCAGGGCGCACACGGCGCTGAACAGCACCGCCGCCGCCTGATCGGGATGCCGCTGGGCGCGGCGCAGAGGTTCCGTGACCAGGTAACGCCACACCGCCAGCTCGTTTGGCTTGTGGGGGGGCGGAGCCGCCGGGTCGGGCGTGGGTTCCGGGGTGACGGCTGGTTCGGGCGTAGGCGTAGGTTCGTCTTCGTTTCCGTTCGGTTCGGGGGTGGGGGTCTCCTCCGGCTGCTGCGGCTCCGGGCTGGGGGTGGGGCTGGGCGAGGGGGAGGGGGACGGCGTGGGGTCGCTGCCGGAGGGCGGCGGGTTGCTGCCGTCAGAATCGCCGCCCCGGTCGCTGTCGCTGCGGGGGGTGGCGTCGAAGTCCAGCCAGCCGAAGCCGTTCAGGTACACTTCGGTCCAGGCGTGGGCGTTTTCCCCGGTCACATAGGCCACGCCGTTTTCGTCCGGGATGGCGAGATAGCCCGTCACGTACCGGGCGGGCAGACCGGCCACGCGGCACAGCATGGTCATGGCGGTGGCGAAATAGGTGCAGTAGCCCTGCTTTTCCCCGATCAGGAACCAGGCTAAGAAGTCCACTCCGTCCGGGGGCACCTGTGTGTTCAGGGTATAGGCGTAGTTGGCGCGCAGATAGCTTTGAATGCCCATGGCCTTTTCGTAGGGCGTTGTGCAGCCCGCCGTGGCCTTGGCGGCGATATCGTAGATTTCCTGCTGGATGTGCCGGGGAATGGCGGTATACAGATCGCTCACTTCCGCCCAGCGGGGATCGTCCGCGTCCGCGCAGGCCCGCACCAGGGTTTCCGTGGCTTTGCTGCCGGGCAGGAAGGGCATGTAGGTAATGGTGTATTCGTCCCCGGGGGCCAGGTTCCGGGTCAGGAACAGTTCCCCCGCCGTATTGAAATACAGCACCATCCGGTCCCCGTCCAATTGCAGGGTGCGGGTGCGGGCGGGGGCGAACAGGGTGGTGGTGCCGTTGTTCAGGATGTGCACTTTTACGGTTTCGGGGCTCACGCTCCCGTCCCCGGCCAGGGGCCGGTTCAGGTCGAACAAATCCTCCCGCAGGGTCTGGAATCGGGGGGAAGCGGCCAGATAGCGCCGGGCGGACAGGGTATCGTACCAGTTGAGGCCGGTATAATCGTCGTAGGTTTTGGCCCGGAGCAGCACGGTGCGGCTGGTGCGCACCTCCATCACGCTGTGATCCTCCGGCTGGGCGGGGCCGCCTAAGCGCTCGTCCAGGGGCTGATAGCCCTCCGTTTGCAGGGAGAAGGAGGCGCGGTATTCGTTGAACAGCAGATAATCTTCGATTAAATTGCGGATGTACTCCGCCGCGTCTTTCAGGGGCTGCACCGTTACCCCGCCCTGGGGCAGCACCGAAAAGGCCAGCAGCGGCAGCAGCAGGGCCACGGGCAGCAGGCTCGGGCGCTTGCCCTGCCTGCCCGCGGCAAGCAGCAGCAGGCCCGCGGCGGCGGGCAGGGCGCAGAGCAGCAGCTCCCCGTCCGGATTGAGCACGAAGGACAGGGCGATCACCGACAGCACCGTAAACAGCGCCAGGGGCAGGGTACGGTCCCAGGCCAGGGCCGCCGCCAGCAGGGAAAACATCAGGCACACGGCCCACCGCGCCGTATCGGCGTAGGGCGAAACGGCGTCCGGCACACCCTGGAAGGACAAAAAGGCCGCCTTGGCCAGCTGGATCAGGGTAAACAGCGGGCCGCCGCCCAGGGCAGCCCAAATGCCCAGCACCGCCGCAATGCCCAGGGGCAGCAGCCACCTGTACTTGAAGCGCACGAAAAACAGGCCGTGAAAGGCCAGGGAAAACACGGCGCACAAAATCAGCCCGGGCCACAGGGCGTGGGTGGGCATCAGGGCGCGGATCAGCGTCAGGCTCATGCCCAAGCTTAGCAGATACGCGGTCAAATAGCCCATGGCGAAGGCCCCAAGGCTGTTTTTACGCGGGAGTGACATAGCATACCTCCACCAAATGATGCTGCAGCCGGGTCACATAAGGCTGGTATTCCGGCGCGTCCGGCGTGTAGGTGACGAGATACAGCCGGGCGTTCGGGCCCATGCGGCGGATGTGACTGACGCCCTCCACGATCTGGGCGTCCAGCCGGGTGGTGATGATGACGGTGGCGCCGGTGCGGCGCATGCGGCGCAGCTCCAGATCCAGCACCCGGGCGAACACCTCGCCGCCGCCGAAGGGCTGGCTGGCCAGCATTTCCTGCAAAAGATTCAGGCTGGCCGTGCTGTTGGAAGAAAACTCGTTGGCCCGCACCCCGTAGATGGGCAGGCGCACGGGGCTGCCGTCCGCCATCTGCATGCGGGCCACGGATACCGCCGTTTCGCACAGGGCGTCCCGCAGGCTTTCCTTTCCTTCGTTCACCTGCTCGCCGCCCACGGGGGAATCGCAGTCCAGCAGGATCAGGGTGTCCGGCGGCGCGGGCACCTCGAAGCGGCGCACCAGCAATTCCCGCTTCCGGGAGCTCAGCTTCCAGTGGATGCGCTTCATGGCGTCGCCGGGCTGATAGGCGCGCACGTCCTCCGGGGCGTTGTAGTCCTCCTGGGTGCGGGACAGGGCCGCCGCCCCGTCGTCGCCGGTGGTGACGCGGGGCTTTTCAATATCGAAGGGACGGGGCAGCACGGTGAGCGTGCCGCTGAAATCCCTGATTTTCATGCGCATGCGAAACAGGCCGAAAACGTCCTGGATTTCCAGGGCTTTCAGCCCGGCCTGGTATTGGCCCACGTGGCGGGCGTTCAAGGGGAGCTGCCGCTCGTGGGTACGGAAGGGAGACGGCGGAAACAGACATTCACCCGCCTCGCCGTTATAGAAAAACACGCCCTTGGGCGGCGCGATGGGCAGAGGGCACCGGTGGCCCGCCTGCACGTTCAGGTGCGCTTCGTCGCCCCGGGCCACGGAAACGGAGGAAAGCGCCTGACGGCAGAAGGCCGTGCGCCGCGCCCAAAAGCAGCTTGCAAGGCCGTACAGCAGCACCGCGCACAGCAAAAGCCCGATGTACAGATACAGGGCGTTGCCAAGGGACAGGGCGCACAGCGCGCTGGTGATCAGGGCGGCGAGAACCGCCACGCTGCGGCGCGTCATACGCGCCCCGTGGGCACCGGCACGGTTTCCAGCAATTGGGCCAGCACCTGCTGGGAGGATATGCCCTTCATGCGGGCTTCCGGCGTCAGGATCAGCCGGTGGGACAGCACGGGCAGGGCCATATGGCGGATATCGTCGGGCAGCACGTAATCCCGGCTGCTGAGCAGGGCGCAGGCCTGGGCCGCGCGCAGCAGGGCGATGGCCCCCCGGGGGGACGCGCCCAATTGCAGGGCGGGATGGGCGCGGGTCTGGGCCACAATGGTGGCCACGTAATACCGGGCCTCCCGGCTGGCGTACACGCTGCCCAGCTGATCCTGCATGGCAAGGATTTCATCCGCGCCGCATACGGGGGTCAGGGTATCCATGGGCACGGTCTGGCCGGAATAGCGCTCCAGCACGTCCATTTCCTCCTCCACGGAGGGATAGCCCACGGAGATTTTCAGGAAAAACCGGTCCATCTGCGCTTCCGGCAGGGGATAGGTGCCCACGAAATCCACCGGATTCTGGGTGGCCATTACCATAAAGGGACGGGGCATTTTATAGGTCACGCCGTCCACCGTCACCTGGCCCTCTTCCATCACTTCCAGCAGGGAGGACTGGGTTTTGGGGGAGGTGCGGTTGATTTCGTCCGCCAGCACGATCTGGCTCATGACGGCGCCGGGCTTGAATTCCATTTCCCCGCTCTGCATATTCACCATGGTGAAGCCCGTCACGTCGGAGGGCGTCACGTCGGGGGTAAACTGGATGCGTTTAAAGCTGCACTGCAGCGAACGGGCCAAGGCCGCCGCCATGGTGGTTTTGCCCACGCCCGGCACGTCCTCGATCAGTACGTGACCCCGGCAGATCAGCGCGATCAGAAGCAATTCGATGGCTTCGTCCTTGCCAACGATCACCCGGCGGATGTTCTGCTGTAAGGCGTAAGCCAGGGGGCGGGTCTGCGCCGGGGCGGAATTGGACTGCATAATTCAGGTGCTCCTTTCGGAAAAGAAAGTCCGCGGAACGGGATTTTCTCCGCGTTCCCTGGGTAGTATACCAAAAAAACAGCCGAGATGCAACAAAATCCGCAACAGAGATGTAACCAATTTGAAACAATTTACAATTTCTTTTTCTTACAGCTGAAATTATGGTCAATACAAAATCTTGCGATAATTGCCAATTTAGCCTTTGCTGCTTTCTCGGAAGGGGACGAACTGCCGATTTCCGCCAGTGGCGGAAATCAAATCGGCGGTGAGATCATCCGAAACAAGCAATGTACGCATGAAGCGGACTTGCGCCGATTGAGGATGCGGAAAGGGGGAAACCGCTCTTTGGCATCCAAAGAGCGGTTTCTCCCACACTTTTACATTGATCCCGGATTTTTTCCTTGCGCGACGATGGGACACAGCAGCGGGCGTTCCGGAAAGAGAGCTGCCGGGTGGTGCAAGGCAGAGGGAACACGCTGTGATCCGGCCCGGAGCGGGCGGCGACGAGCCGCCGGGGAGCGCCCCATACAGCGCGCGCGAGCGGCGCGGGTTTCCCGCGCAAGCTGGGTGGCAACGCGGAAAACTTCCGTCCCAGTGGTTGGGGCAGGAAGATTTTTTATTTTCAGGATGGGCGCACGGGCGTAGCCGCGGCGCGTCCTGCCGCTTCCGCATGGAAAAGCGGCAGGCATCCGATAAGGAGGAAAAACCATGATCGACATTAACCTGATTCGCACCAACCCCGACCTGGTGAAGGAAAACATCAAAAAGAAGTTCCAGGATCAAAAGCTGCCCCTGGTGGACGAAGTGATCGACCTGGACAAAAAGAACCGCGAAGCCATTCAGCGGGCGGATTTC
>CACWWM010000220.1 GCA_902764565.1 uncultured Eubacteriales bacterium | reverse complement strand
CCCCAACAGCGACTGCATGGACGATATGGTGCTCATCAAGCAGGACGGCATGCCCACCTACAACTTCGCCAACGTGATCGACGACCATCTGATGGGCATTACCCACGTGATCCGCGGCATGGAGTACCTGAGCTCCACCCCCCGCTATAATTTCCTTTATGAAGCGTTCGGCTGGGACATTCCCCAGTATATCCACCTGACTACCGTCATGCGGGACGCCCAGCATAAGCTTTCCAAGCGGGACGGGGACGCTTATTACAGCGATTTCATTAACAAGGGCTTTTTGAAGGAAGCGCTGGTGAATTACCTGGCGCTGGTGGGCTGGAACCCCGGCACCGATCAGGAATTCTTCACCATGGACGAGCTGGTGGAAGCCTTCGACGTGAAGCACCTGAACAAATCCCCCGGCATTTTCGACGTGACCAAGCTGGAGTGGATGAACAGCCAGTATGTGGCGAAAATGGACTTTGACAAGTACCTGGAAATGGCGACGCCCTGGTTTGACAAGGTGCTTTCCGGCAAAGGTATGGATTACCGCCGCCTGGCGGAGCTGATGCAGAGCCGCACGGACATTTTCAGCCGCATCCCGGAGAAAATCGCTTTCCTGGCCGACATGCCGGACTACGATACCGCCATTTTCTTCAATAAAAAGCAAAAGAGCGACGAGAGCGTAGCCAGGGAAGTGCTGCCCCTGCTGATCCCGGTGCTGGAGGGCATTCAGGATTGGACGGAAGCCGGCATTCACGATGCCGTAATGGCGAAAATCCCCGAGTGGGGCAAAAAGAACGGCGCGGTGCTGTGGCCCATGCGCATCGCCATCTCCGGCCAGGAATCCACCCCCGGCGGGGCGTTTGAAATCGCCTATCTGCTGGGCAAGGACGAAACCCTGAACCGGATGCACAGATCCCTGGACAAACTGAACTGACGCCCCATTCGACAAACGGAAAAACGGACGGCCTGCGGGCCCGCCCGTTTTTTCTTGTGATTTTCACAGGGATATGATAGAATAAAACGCGGCACGGGCATACGGCTTTCCGTGCGTCCGCATCATAGCTTGATTGACTGAGAGTGAATGGGAACAAAAGAATGAGTGAAAACCTGAAAAAAGTGAAAATGATGTTCAGCAGCCCGGCCTTGAAAGCCATTTTCAAATGGAGCAGACCGGTGCGCGGAGCAGTGGCGCTGATCAGCTGCATCGGCGTGGTCAATTCCCTGATGTCGCTGGGCGTTACGCTGGTCACCAAATCGCTGATCGACGGGGCGACCTCCGGCAGCAGCAGCGCCCTGTGGATTTTCGGCGCGACCCTGGTGGGGCTGATCGCGGCGGAACGGTTATTGAACATTTGGAGCTCGTCCCTGAATTTGAAGGCTTCCGCCGCGCTGCAAAAGCATATGCAGGGCATGGTCACCGAAGCCATATTGGGCAAGCAATACGCCTCCCTGAAGGGCTTCCACAGCGGGGAACTGGTCAACCGCATCTTTTCGGACGTATCGGTGGTAAAAGGCGGCGTATTAAGCATGCTGCCCATGGTGCTGCGCATTTTTGTATCCTTTATCGGCGCGGCGGCGATCCTCATTTCCATGGACTGGCGCTTTATTCCGGTCTTGATCGTCACGTCGTGCCTGGGCGTCGTGTTTACGCTTGTTTTCCGGGAGCCCATGAAGAAGCGCCACAAGCGCATGCAGCAGGCTGAGGACGCATTGCACGCCTCCACCCAGGAAACGGTGGAAAATATCCGGGTGGTCAAGGCATCCGCTTCTGAACAGCGGGCGCTGACCGCCATGAACGAGCGGCGGGAGCATCTGTCCCGGGAGCAGGTGCGCAACGGCAAGCTGTCCATCGCCATGAACAGCGGCATGGGCGCCATGTTCGATATCTCCTGGCTGGTGTGCAACCTGTGGGGCTGTGTGAAGATTTATCACGGCTCCTTTACCTACGGTTCCCTGGCTGCCCTGATCCAGTTGGTGGGTCGCATCCAGTCGCCCATCGCGAGCGCGGTATCGCTGATCAGCCGTGCCTACGCCGTGATCGCTTCGGCGGAACGGCTGCTGGACGTGGTGGGCCTGCCGGACGAGGAAGCGGGAACGCAGCTGGCCTCCTTCGATGAAATCCGGCTGGAAAACGTGGGCTTCCGCTACGGCGACGGCATGGAGGACGTGCTGCACGGCGTAAACGGCGTGATCCGGCGGGGCAGCTTCGTGGCCCTGACGGGCATCAGCGGCGGGGGAAAAACCAGTCTGTTCCAGCTTTTGATGGGCATTTACAAGCCGACGGAAGGAAATGTGACCTTCGTATCGGGCAAACAGGCGGTACCGGCCAGCCGGGGCACCAGAACGCTTTTGGCCTATGTGCCCCAGGGCAACATGCTCTTTTCCGGCACCCTGCGCGATAACCTGACCATGTTTACCGATCACGCCACGGACGCGGAAATCAGCGCCGCCGTCAAAGCCGCCTGTCTGGATGATCTGGTGGCCGAAATCGGGCTGGATGCGGTGCTGGGAGAAAGGGGCGTGGGCCTGTCCGAGGGCCAGGGCCAGCGGGTGGCGGTGGCCCGTGCGCTGCTTTCCAAAGCGCCCATCCTGCTGCTGGACGAAGCAACCAGCGCCCTGGACGAAGCCACGGAAGCCCAGCTGCTGAAAAACATTTCCGCCATGCGGGATAAAACCTGCATCATCGTAACCCATCGGCGGGCGGCGCTGGAAATTTGCGACTATACCTTCCATATTGCAGAAGGACACATGATGAAGATTGAAGGAACGGTAATACCATGAAAACGATCGTGATTGGGGACGTGCATGGATGCGCCGCGGCGCTGAACGCCTTGCTGAAAAAACTGAATCCCGGCAGCGAAGATACGCTGGTCATGCTGGGCGATTTGTTCGACCGGGGGCCGGATTCCTTTGAAGTCTTTGAAACCGTGCGGCGATTGGCCGACGAAATGGGGGAAAGGTTCATCCTGCTTCGCGGCAACCATGAAGATTATTTGCTGCAGCCCAAGCTGTCTTTCATGCAGAAGATGATGTGGGATCGGGTGGGCCGGGGGGATACGGTGAAAAGCTTTAAAGCCCACGGCGGGAAAATGGAGGACGCCATTCCCTGGCTTAAAGCGCATTGCAGCCTGTATTGGCGCGGCGAAGGGATCCAGTGCGTTCATGCCGGATTGCTCATGGACCCCCTGGAAGTGAACGACATCCAAACCCTGATCCACGACCATCATGTGGCGCTGCGGAATATGTACGCCGGGCCCCTGACCATTGTGGGCCATATCGCCCTGGAAGCGCCCGTCTGGTTCGCGGGAGACGGGGAAACCACGGAGAAGCTGCCTTACAGCGAAATGAAGGATATACCGGATCACGGCGTTATCTGCATCGATACCGGCTGCGGAAAAGGCGGCTGCCTGACGGCCATGATCGTAGAGGATGGGAAATATATCCTGGAAGGGGTTGCTACTTAAATCATCGCACGAAAAAAGGCTGCCCGGCAGCCTTTTTTTGTTACGCTTCCTCCGGCACCCGGAACGGGCCGGATGCATTGCGGGTAATCAGCATGCAATCTCCAAAGGAGAAGAAACGATATTCCTTTTCCACTGCTTCCCGATAAACGTCCAAGGCCTGTTTTCTGCCCATGATGGCGGAAACCAGCATAAGCAGGGTGGATTCTGGCAGATGAAAATTGGTGAGCAGCACGTCGGTGGCTTTCAGCGTCACGCCGGGGGTGATGAAAATGCTGGTTTCGCCCATGCCGGGATGTACAATGCCCTGCTCGTCCGCCGCCGTTTCCAGGGTGCGCACGCTGGTGGTGCCGATGCACACGATGCGGCCTCCGTTTTTCCGGGCGGCGTTGATCTTCTCCGCCGCCTCGGGGGTCACTTCATAGTATTCGGAATGCATCTTGTGCTCGCTCACGTCCTCCGCCTTTACGGGGCGGAAGGTGCCCAGACCCACGTGCAGCAGCACGGGCACGATCTCGATGCCCTTTTCCCGCACCCGTTCCATCACTTCCGGGGTGAAGTGCAGCCCGGCTGTGGGGGCGGCGGCGCTGCCCTCCTGCTTGGCGTAAATGGTCTGGTACTGGGAGGGGTCTTCCAGCTTTTCGTGAATGTAGGGCGGCAGGGGCATTTCGCCCAGCCGGTCCAGCAGCTCTTCAAACACGCCGTCATAAAGGAATGTAACGATGCGGCCCCCCGCGTCGGTGGTATCGCCGATCAGTGCCCTAAGGATACCGCCGCCAAAGGACACGGTCACGCCCTTTTTCAGCCGCCGTCCGGGGCGAACCAGTGTTTCCCAGGTGTCCTTATCGATGCGCTTTAACAGCAGCACTTCCACAGGCACGCCCGTTTCTTCCTTTTCGCCCAGCAGCCGGGCAGGAATGACTTTGGTCTGGTTGATCACCATCACGTCCCCGGGGCGCAGATAATTCGGCAGATCGCGGAAAATTTTGTCTTCCCGAAGGCCCGTGTCGGTATGAATCACCATCATCCGGGCGGCGTCCCGGGGCTCCATGGGCGTTTGTGCAAT
>CACWWM010000219.1 GCA_902764565.1 uncultured Eubacteriales bacterium | reverse complement strand
TTATTCAATATCCGGGCCCCCGCAGCTTGCGGGGGTCTTTTTCTGCCATTCATTTGCTGGCAATATTGAATCAGTTACCCGAAAAAGCCGGAAAATCGGCGTTATTGCCAATGGCACCCGTCATGTGCAGCAATTTGATTTTGCGGGATTTCCGGGCAATCGCAACTCCAGGCTAAGGCGGGCGGATATTATCCGCCCCTACCGTCGAAAACCCAGCATAACACACAAAACCCATCTTGAACAAGGGCGATTGTTCGTTACGCGATGTAGGGGCGGATAATATCCGCCCTTGTAACACGTTGATTTTGCCGGTTTTTCAGTCAATCGCCTCACAATCCGAAAATTACGAAACACAGCCCGGCGGAAATCCCCGCGTGGGCGATCCGCAGCAAGATCAGCGCTCCCACCCCCACGCCGCTTTCCTGCCAGAACGCGGCGTTTTGCATCAAAATGGACAGACCGCCGAAGGAACACGCCCCGCACACCAGCGCCACCGTATGCGGCAGCCCAAGCCCAATCAGTGCCTTTACGCCGCCCGTTACCTCCAACGCGCATTGCAGCCCCGCCGCCGCCCAACCCGGCAGCCGGGGAAACGCGCACGCCGCCATGCGCGCGGCGGCACAGCCCAGCATCATGCACAGCGCCACCGTCAGCAGCGCCAGCGCGCTGTCCCGCAGGGCTTGGGACAAAGCCACAGGCACGGCGGCGACGGGCGCGGCCTTTTCCCCCTTTGGCATGCACAGGCCCAGGATCAGCGCCCCGGCGATATGGCAAAGCAAGATCAGCCGTCCCGCCCGCGCGTCCCCCAGCCATCCACTCACCGTGCCCAGGAAAAACATGGGGCTCATAGTGCCCGTCATCGCCGCCGCCCGCAGGGCGCTTTTCCCTTTCAGCCCGCTTCCCTGCATCAGCCGCGCCCCGCCCGGCGATCCGCACAGCCAGCCCAGCACCGTTTTCAGCCGCATGCCCCCGCCCGCCCTGCTGCTCACCATCAGCATGCACACCAGAAAGGGCCCCAGCACCGGCGCAACCGCCCGCGCCCACAGCATGAGCCCCTCCCCCGCCGCTGCCGCCGCCTCCCCCGGAAACGCCATCATTGCCCCGGCCAATATGCCAAACCCCAGCGCGTATCCCATCTTTTATCCCCCCGGCCCAGAATATGCGTTTTTTCGGGTGGGAAGAACAGCTTTCTGGGGCTGTCCGCCCCAGACCCCGACCAGGGGAATGATTCCCCTGGACCCTCTCTCGCGGCTAATTCTTAACGCAACAAAAAAAGCAGCTTCCCGCTGCTGCTTGAATAAAACGGCCAAGCTTGACGCCGTTATGCTTCTGGCCCGGCGGCTGAAAGCCGCCAACCCGGATGCAAAGCATCCGGGGAAAGCCCGGAAATAAGCCCCAGGGGAAAGCGAGCTTTTCCCTGGGGCTTATCCCGGCTTTCTTGGGCCAGAAGCCTTCAAACGATCGTATCCCCACGCGACAAGCGGAAGTTGTTCGTTCTCTCCTGCAAAACACATTCGCTTATTGGAGTCCAGGGGCCGAAGGCCCTTGGTTCGGGGGTTCAGGGGGCCGAAGAGGCCCCCTGCTGCGCATCAGTCCAAATACCCTTCCCGTGCGGTGACGTGGAAGCGTTTTTCCAGCAGGTGCATTTGTTCGTCGGTGATGGTATTGATGCGGGGCAGGTGGGCGATCTTCATATAGATTTCCGCGCCCTTTTCGGCGGTTTCGATCAGGCCGAAGGTTTCGTCCAAATCCTTGCCCGCGCCGTAGATGCCGTGCTGGGCCCAAACGACCAGGCGGGCGGTCTGCATTTTTTCAGCGGTGGCCTGGCCGATTTCGTTGGTGCCGCAGAGCATCCAGGGCAGCACGTTCACGCCGTCGGGGAACACGACGATGCACTCGGTGCACATCTGCCACAGGGTACGGGTGAAGGCTTTTTCGTCCAGGTCGTGCACATAGGTCATGGCCAGGAGGTTGCCGGGATGGCAATGCATGACGACCCGGTTTTCGGGGTTCACTTTCAGGCGGGCCACGTGGCTCATCATGTGGGCGGGGAATTCGCTGGTGAAGCTGCCGCCGTCCTCAAAGCCCCAGATCAGCTCGGCCAGCTCGCCGTAAGCGGTCACCCGCACGATACCCAGGTTGATTGCGGGGGCGTACTGCACGTTCTTGAAATACTTGCCGGTGCCGGTCACCAGGAAATACTTGCCGTCCAGCTCGGGGGCGGTGAAGCCGGTGGGGATTTTCAGCTTCACATTGTTCAGATCCAAATAATCCTTCACGTCGCTTTCGTCCAGCATCAGGCTCACGTTGCCGCCGTTGCGCTCGTCCCAGCCGTGGGCGTACATGTTGGTCAGGGTGCGGATCATTTCCACCATAAAGGGGGCGGTCAGGATATCCTTCATTTTCTGTTCACCAGCACTTTCTTTTCATATTCCATGATTTCGGGGAACCATTCGCCGTCGGCGGGCTTGCCGCAGCGGCGGCAGTATTCGTCCCAAATATCCCCGAAGGGCAGGGTTTTCAGTTCTTCCTGGCGCACCATGAGTTCGGTAAAGCGGCCCTCGTCCTGCAATTGCTTCAAGTCCGCCGCCGGCGTCAGCAGGGCGGACAGCAAGGCTTTCTGCAAGTTGCGGTAGCCCGTCACCCAGGCGGAAACGCGGTTGATGGAAGCGTCGAAGTAGTCCAGGGCGATGTGCACCCGGCCCTCCAGGCCGCCGCAGCGCACGATCTCCTTGGCGATTTCCTTGGTTTCGTCGTCAAAGAGCACCACATGGTCGCTGTCCCAGCGGATGGGGCGGGTCACGTGCAGGGCGATTTCCGGGAAGAAGGCGAGCAGGGCGGGGATTTTATCGCTCACCACTTCGGTGGGGTGATAGTGGCCGTTGTCCATGAGGGGGATGCACTTTTCCCGGTTCATGGCGGCGTAGGCCAGGGAGAATTCCGCGCTGCCCACGGTGTAAGCTTCCACGCCGATGCCGAACACCTTGCTTTCCACGCAGGGCTTGACTTTATTGAAATCGTAAGGCTCGGACAGGATTTCGTCGATGCTCTCCCGATAGCGCATCCGGGGGCCCATACGGTCGGCGGGCACGTCCTTGAAGCCGTCGCCGGTCCAGATGTTCATGGTGCAGATATCGTTCAGCTCTTCCGCCAAATAGTTGGAAATGCGGATGCTGGCCTTGCCGTGCTCGATCCAGAATTTCCGGGTTTCTTCGTTGGGGGAAGACAGGGTGAGGGGGTCGCACTTGGGATGGGAGAAGAAGGTGGGGTTGAAATCGCAGCCCAGGCCGCGCGCCTTGCAGAATTCCACCCACTTTTTGAAGTGCCTGGGCTCCAGCTTGTCCCGATCCGCCCATTCGCCGTTCTCAAAGATGGCGTAGCTGGCGTGCAGGTTCAGCTTGGGCTTGCCGGGGATGAGGCTTAACACCTTGTCGATGTCCGCCATCAGTTCCTCCGGTGTGCGGGCCCGGCCCAGGTAATTGCCGGTGGTCTGGATGCCGCCGGTCAGGGGCTTGCTGGGGTCGGTGTCAAAGCCGCGCACGTCGTCCCCCTGCCAGCAGTGCAGGGACACGGGCACGGTTTTCAGGGTTTCCATGGCCGCTTCCACGTTTACATTCAGGGCCTCGTAGCGTTTTTTTGCATCTTCGTAACTCATGCGTCCGCCTCCATTTGAATTTTTAAATTGCCAAGCGCCGTCGCCTCAATGGGCAGGGCGATCACCTGCTTGCCGGTTGCTTCCTCCGTAAGGCGGTTGAGATAGCCGTTTTTCGCTCCGCCGCCCACGATGTAGATTTTGCTGTACGTTCTGCCGGTAATGCGTTCCAGCTCCAGAATATTCTTCTGATAAGTCAGGGCCAGGCTGCGGTAGGCGCAGCGGAAATAGCCCATGGCGCACTTGGGCGGGTGCGGCAGCAACCCGTCGAAGGCCGCTTTCATGCTCTCCGGGGCCAGGAAGGCGGGGTCGTTGGCGTCCACGGTGTGGTCGAAATGCTTTTCCGCCGCTTCGGCGGTAATTTCGTTCCAGGGCTTGCCGGGGCACAGCTCTTCCCGCAGGCGGTTCACCAGCCACATGCCCATGATATTTTTGAGATACCGGATGTAGCCCACGCCGCCCTCGTTGGTATAATTGGCCCGCTCGCTTTCCGCCGTGGTGATGGGCCCGGGGGATTTTACGCCAAGCAAACTCCAGGTGCCGGAGGAAATATAGATTTGATCGTCCTCCATGGGCACGCCCTCCACCGCGCTGGCGGCGTCGTGTGTGGGGCACAGCATGCAGCGGATGCCCTTATAATCCCCCAAATATTTCCCCGGCTGGGAAAGAGGCTGAAACAAGCGACGGGGCAGGCCCAGGGCGTCGATGATTTCGGGGTCGTACTGCTTCGCGGCGGCGTTCACCATGCCGCCGGTGGTGGCGTTGGTGTATTCGTGGCTTTTCACGCCGCAGAGCTTATACAGCAGGTATTCCGGCATGAGCAGGAAATCCGTGGCATGCTCCAGCCGCCCGGCCAGCTTGTCGGCGTATAACTGATAAATGGTGTT
>CACWWM010000218.1 GCA_902764565.1 uncultured Eubacteriales bacterium | reverse complement strand
GGCACGGCGGCCAGGTCGAGGGTGTTGCGGGTGGCGGTTTCAAAGGTGCGGATGCCGCGCTCGCAGAGGATCACGTTTTCATTGCCCCCGGCCATGATGTATTCTGCGCTCATGAGCCATTCCTGGATGGTGTTGGCAAGGCCGCGCTTCAATAAAATGGGCTTGCGAAGCTGGCCAAGCTCTTTCAGCAGTTCAAAATTCTGCATGTTCCGGGCCCCCACCTGGATCACGTCCACATTTTCAAACAGGGGCAGATGATGCGCGTCCATGATCTCGGTCACGATGGGCAGGCCCGTTTCCTGTTTCGCCAGCAGCAGCAATTGAATGCCCTTTTCATGCAGGCCCTGGAAAGCGTAGGGCGATGTGCGGGGCTTGAACGCGCCGCCGCGCAGCAGCGTGGCCCCGGCGGCCTTGACCCGCTTGGCCACGTACACGATTTGTTCCTCCGTTTCCACGGAGCAGGGCCCGGCAATGATTTCAAAATGCCCGCCGCCGATTTTGACGCCGGGAGCCGCCTCCACCACCGTGTCCTCCGCGTGGAATTTCCGGTTGGCGTTCTTGTAGGGCTCCTGCACCCGCTGCACGTTCTCCACGATTTCCAGGGACTTGATCACGTCGATATCCACCCGGGAAGTATCGCCGATCAGGCCCATGATGGTCTGGGTCTGGCCCTGGGACATGTGAATGTCAAAGCCCATGGATTTCAGCCAGGATTTCAGGTTGTCCACCTGCTTTTGATCCGCCCGGCTTTTCAGCAAAATAATCATGTCGCGCCTCCAAATGCTTCAATGTATGAAAAAAGGCCCTGCGATGCATGCACCGCAAAGCCCTTGATCAGCGATCAGAAAACTTTCACATGCGGCGGCATGCCTTACCTGCAAAGCCGGTAAAGCGGTAATAATAATAAGCCGCGCGCAAAATCGTCATCACAGTTTCCTCCTGGGAAAAATCCTAAACAAGCATATCATACCGGCCTTTGACGGTCAAGGGATGACAGTGTATTTTTCCTGTATTTACGAAGCCTAACGATAACCATTTGCCTATCAATCATTCAACGGAAGCTGGAATACGCAGGAGGGGGATTGTCAAGGGGTACTCCCCTTGCTGTAATCCGCACCGGCGGCGTGTACGTCGGGAGGGCCGAAGCGCCCGGGAAATATGCCCTTGGGCATATTTTCAGCGGAGGCCGGGCCGGAAGGCCCCGAGGTTGAAAAATTTCAGTAGGGAGCGAAGACGACCGAATGAAATTTTTTACCTTGCGGTTTTTCCGCCCGGGAGCGAAGCGAGAGGAAAAACCGGGCGGGGGGCACGCGGGGGGTATGCAATACCCGCCCGCGCGTTACCATGAACCCGAAGGGTGAATGGTAACGTCTTATTTTATGCTTTCCACCAGCTCCGTCAGGTTCTTAACCCCCGGCACGAAGCCCTTGGAATTATCCAGGCGATAGTCCGCCGCCGCCCGGTAGTGGCCGATGCAGCGGTTGTACTGGTCGATCACGTCCTCATGGGTGCCGCCCGCCAGCAAAGGCCGCCGGTCGGTTTTGATATCGGAAATGATCTGATCCAAAGGCCGATCTATATGAATGATGACGCCGTGATTTTTCATGATGGTCACGTTTTCGGAAAACGTGCAAAGCTCGCCCCCCGTGGACACCACGCAGGGCGGCTGGCCCACCAGCTCGATCAGCGCGCCCGTTTCCGCGTTGCGGAAAAAGGGCTCGCCCAAGGTGGAGAAGATTTCGTTCACAGACGACATGCCCAGCATTTCGCACACGCGCTGATCCGTGTCCACAAAACGCCAGTTCAGATTCTGCGCCAGCCTGCGGCCTAAACTGGTCTTTCCCGCGCCGGCCATGCCGACCAGGAAAATGTGCATGTTGATCATAATACAAACAACCCCCACGCTCGTTTGGCTCGTTCAGATCATGCAGTTCAACTTAGTATCTTTAGCATACCATAAAAAAGCAAAGGACGCAAGCCCATTTTTAACAAAATCCTGCACGATCATGCGCGTTTTTATCCAAAAATGTATCATTTCATGTTATGTGCGGCAAAATAAAGCGGGAGGCGACGGCAAATGGAAGAAAATCAAAGCAAATCCAAAGAAAAAAAGCCCCTGTTTGCACAGGAGCCGAAAAGCAAAAGGATGCGCGTTACGCGTCGGGTGATTCATTGACGGAGGCAGCGGAAGGCTCGCGGGCCCATTCCGTTTCCCACAGGGCCCGCTTTCTTTCCAGCATTTCGTCCGTCCGTTCGATGTACTGGCTGATTTCGCTCACGTTGGGGGCCCGCTCGATGCGCCCGATGGCCGGGTCCACCCGCTTGCTGATGGCTCCCGCGCCCACGGCCATCACGTGGCCCGTTTCCTCCATCATGTCCACATTGTACAGGCATGCGTGGCCGGGCAGGGCGTAGCCCACATTTTCCAGGTTGCCCGCCATGTGCTTCTGCCGGTACAGGTAATAGGGCCGCATGCCCCGGCTTTCAGCTTCCGCCCGGCCCGCGTCCACCATGGCCGATACCATGGCCCCCTCCGGCAGCTCCGCTTCCCACAGATGCAGCAGGCTGCTTCGCTTGATGCTCAGGGTATGCACCGTCAGGCTTTCCGGAGAAAGGGCGCGGCTCCAGGCCAGGGTCTGCAAAAACATACCAAGGTCTTCTCCCGGCAGACCGGCGATCAGATCCATATTGATGTGGCGGAAGCCGCATTTCCGGGCCAGGGCGTAGGCTGCCTCGGTCTGAGCGGCGGTATGGCGGCGGCCGATGCGCCGGAGGGTTTCGTCGTGCATGGTTTGGGGGTTGATGGAAATGCGGGTGGCCCCGTGATCCCGGATCACGCGCAGCTTTTCTTCGTCAATGGTATCTGGCCGCCCCGCTTCCACGGTCACTTCTTTTGCCTTGTCTATAAAAGGCTGCACGGCGGAAAGCACCCGGTTCAGCAGCGGCGCGCTTAAAGAGGTGGGCGTGCCGCCGCCCATGTAAAAGGCACGGGGAATCAGGCCCTTTTCCTCGATCAGCCGGAGAGTGCCCGCGATTTCCTTTTCCAGGGCGTCCACATAAGGGGGCAATTGCTTTCCCTTGCCCACCTCGCCGCTCAGGAAGGAGCAGTAGGCGCACCGGGACACGCAGAAAGGAATGCCCACGTACAGATCCACGTCTTTTTCCTTGGGTTCCCCCATTTGGGACTGGACTTCCACGATCTGACGGAGCAGGGCGGCCTTTTCGGGCTGAATATCAAAGATTTCCCGCGCTTCCTCCGCAGCTTCGTCCAGCGTAAGCCCCCGGCTCATGCCCTCGTAAATCAGGCGGGTGGGGCGAATGCCGGTAAGAGAACCCCAGGGCGGCGTGCGGCCCGCGGCCTGCTTCATGATTTCATACAGGCATTGCTTGATGAGGCGCTTGTGAAACCGCTTTTCCAGCAGGGAATTTTCGCTCACTTCCCGGCTTTTTTCATATGCGCCCGCGTATTCTCCCGTCATTTCCATGCGGCAGAAACGCACCCCGTCCCGCACCTGTTCCGTGTGGGTGACGGTCACGTCCCCGCCCGGTTCGTTGATGGAAAAGGCCGCGCCGCCCCAGAAAATGCGCACCACGTCGCAAAGATCATTGGCAAACTGGGGCGTGGGCGTAAAAATCGATACGTTCATCGGCCATACAGCTCCCGTTCCTGAAAAATGCTGGTGGGCTCCCCGTGGCCCGGACACACGATATAATTCTTTTCCAGTTTCAGCAGCCGCCGCAGGGAGCGGAACAGCTCCCCTTCGTTTCCGCCGGGGAAATCCGTGCGGCCGTAGGAGGCGCGGAACATGGTATCCCCGGTAAAGAGCACGTCCCCGATCTGATAGCAAACGCTGCCCAGGGTGTGCCCCGGCGTATGCAGCACCTTTATATCCAATCCGGCCAAATGCAGCTTCGCGCCCTCCTGTATGAAATCCGTGGCGGCAGGCCGGGGCGCGGTGTCGCCCGCCATGTCTCCCACGCTCCACACGGGGTCCAGCAGCATCACGTCGTCGGAGGGGTGCATATAAATGGGCGTTCCTTCAAAGGCGGAAAGGGCCCCGGTATGGTCAAAATGCCCGTGGGTCAAAAGCACCGCCGCCGCCTTTTTGCCGTCCAGGGCCTTTTTGATCTTTTCCGGCTCGGCGGCGGGGTCGATAATGACGGCTTCCCCAGCGCCCTCGTTGTATACGATATAGCAGTTGGTCTGGATGGGCCCCAGCTCTAAGGTGTCGATTTTCATACCGTTCTCCTCTTTTACAGCAAATCCTTCGCCACCGGGCGGCAGAACAGGCTGCGCACTTGGCGGGGGTCCTTTGTCTGGCCCAGCGCCCACATGAGCTTGGTCACGATGGCTTCGATGGTCATGGTGTGGGCCTCGATCATTTCGATTTCGTTTTTCACCCGCACGCCCACCTGAAGGGGCAGGCCGCCCATGCCGAAGCCTTCCACCACGGCGGCGTCATAATGCCGGGCCAGATCGTCGAAAATCGCCCCGTCCTGCCCCGGCACCAGGCGCAGCACGAACACCCGGGGATTCATGGCGTGATAAAACACCGGAGATGCGGGCTTGGGCGTTTCGATGTAGGGGATCACCCGGCCCTCCCGGATCACGGCCAGCTCGGGATAATCGATGCTGGAAAAAGCGTTGAAGCTGCGGGTGCGCGTCTTGCGGGCGCGGGTGCCGATGATGACCTTGCCGTCGAATACCACCGCCACCCCATGGGAGCGATCGTCGGCGGCATAGCGCAGGGCGTCCAGCAAATTCCGCCGGGCGTCGGTGTCCCGGTCGTAAATGGACTTCTGGCTTCCCGTAATCAGCACCGGCTTTGGGCTGTACTGGATCAGGTAGGACAGCGCCGCCGCCGTATAGGCCATGGTGTCCGTGCCGTGCGTAATGACGAACCCGTCATAATCCTCAAAGCATTTTTCAATGTGCCTGGCGATAGCCAGCCAGTGCGCCGCGTGGACGTTGCTGCTGTCCAGGGCGAAGAGCTGCTCCGCCGTGATGCGGCAGATATCCGCCGCCTCCGGCACGCACCGGAGCAGTTCTTCGGAGTCGATTTCCGGGGTCAGCCCCTCCTGGGTGGGCTTGGAGGCGATGGTGCCCCCGGTAGCGAGCAGCAGGATATGCTTCATATCGGTTCTTCCCCCGCGTTTCTGAATGATTAAAACGCTTTGCGGCTGTCCAGCAGGATGGTCACCGGGCCGTCGTTGGTGAGCGTCACCATCATATGGGTGCGGAACACGCCGTTTTCCACCGGCACGCCCAGCTTCCGCATCTCCGCGCAGCAGACTTCATACAGCTCGTTGGCCCGCTCCGGCCGTTCCGCCAAAGTAAACCCCGGTCTGTTTTGCCCTCTGGCGTCGCCCAAAAGCGTAAATTGGCTCACGGCCAGCACTTTTCCGCCCACATCCTGGACGGACAGGTTCATCTTTTCGTTCTCATCCTCAAGCGCAGCTTGGCGATCTTCCCCGCCATGTACGCGGCGTCCTTTTCCGTGTCGCCCGTTTCCACACCCAGCAGCACCATCAGCCCTTTTTCGATGCGGCCTGTTTCTTTTCCTTCTACCGTAACGAAAGCTTCAGACACCCTTTGAACCACTGCGCGCATGGCTTATTCCTCCAATAATCCTTTGTTTTTCATAATGGCCTCCGCCACCCGAATGCCGTCCACGGCGGCGCTCATGATGCCGCCCGCGTACCCCGCCCCTTCGCCGCAGGGGTACAGGCCGCCGATGCTGCTTTCATAGCGGCTGTCCCGCAGCAAGCGCACCGGGCAGGAAGAACGGCTTTCCACCGCCGTGAGCACCGCGTCCGGCAGGGCGAAGCCCTTTAACTGCCGGTCAAAGGCCCGGGTGGCCCCCCGCAGACCTTCGTAGGCAAAGCCGGGCAAAATCTCCCGGAAATCCGCGCAGGTCACGCCGGGGCGATAGGTGGGGTTCACGCTGCCCAGGGCCTTGGTGGCTCTGCCCGCCAGCAAGTCCCCCGCCAGCTGCACGGGAGCGAAATAATTGCCGCCCCCCGCCCGGAAGGCCCTCTCCTCCCAGGCCCTTTGCAGGGCGTACCCCGCCAGGGGATGATCGTCGCCGAAATCCTCGGTGCGCACGTCCACCAGCAGGGCGGCGTTGGCGTTTTCCCCGTCCCTGGCAAAGGGGCTCATGCCGTTGACGCACACGCCGCCCAAGCGGCTGGCGGCGGGCACCACCGTGCCGCCGGGACACATGCAGAAGGTGTACGCCCCCCGCCCGTCCGGCAGTTTCGTGGAAAGATGGTATTCCGCCGCGCCCAGGGCGGGATGCCGGGCAAATTTTCCGTACTGGCTTTTGTTGACGAGGCTTTGGGGATGCTCGATCCGCGCGCCCACGGAGAAGGGCTTCTGGATCATGTTCACCCCGGCCTGAAACAGCATTTGCTGGGTGTCCGCCGCGCTGTGGCCGATGGCCACGATCAGGGCGTCGGCGGAAAATACGTGTTTTCCCGTTCCGTCGGTATATTCCACGGCTTCCACCTGTCCGGCCCGGGTCTTGATCTCCGAGAGCCTGGCGTTGAACAGCACCTCGCCGCCCAAGGAAAGGATTTCCTCCCGGATGGCGGCCACCACCCGGGGCAGCCGGTCCGTGCCGATGTGGGGCCGGGCTAAATACAGGATTTCTTCCGGCGCGCCGTGGTCGTACAGTTCCTTCAGTACCGTCTGGCAGCGTTTGTCCTTGATGCCGGTGGTGAGCTTGCCATCGGAAAAAGCCCCCGCGCCGCCCTCGCCGAACTGGACGTTGCTTTCCGGGTTCAGTTCGCCGGTTTGGGCAAAGCGCTGCGTGGTTTTCGCTCTCTCATCCACCCTTTGCCCCCGTTCCAGCACCAGGGGCTTCATGCCCGCCCGGGCCAGGGTGAGGGCGGCGAACAGCCCGCCGGGGCCGAAGCCCGCCACCACAGGCCGCAGGCCTTGATATTCCCCGTGAATCACCGGGATGGCCTGGAGGGGCGTCACCCGCGTGACCGTTCCCGGCCTGGCGGCGCGAAGATAAGCGTCCTCGTTCGGCAGGGACACGTCCACGCTCACGACGAAATGCACGTCCCCCTTGTCCCGGGCGTCCACGCTTTTTTTGCTCACCCGCCAGTCCTTTACCTGGCTCCTGTCCGCCCGCAGTTTTTTGAGCGCTGCGGCCAGCGGCTCGTCCGCCCCGGCATCCAGGGGTATTTTGATGTTGGCCACGCGGATCATGCCGCTTTCCCTCCCGCCTTCGTTTATGCTGCAAAAAGCCCTGAAACCGTTGGGTTTCAAGGCTTTTCATGGTGCGCTCGGCGCGACTCGAACGCGCGGCCTTCAGAGTCGGAGTCTGACACTCTATCCAACTGAGCTACGGGCGCACATACTCCCCTTTCGGAAAGCGGATGTATTATAGCACGCCCCGCCGGGCATGTCAAGAAAAATCTTTCGTCCCTCTTCGCTTGAATTCACATTCGTTTCGCGAACGTTTCCGGGCGGATTATTTGTTCACAATATTATCAAATTCTGATTTTTTTCTGATTTTTGATTCCGATTATTTCCTTAAAATGATTGACATTTCAAAACTTCATGGTACAATAGAGTGTGGTTAGTTTTGCCTTGGAATACATCCGGCTGGGTTTTGCCCGCCGCGGTGACGTTCTGAAAAATCAGGCCTGATCCATACGAAAAGGAAACGGATGAAACATCAGTGCACAGGGGGTTGATCGTTCCGCATGAACAGAAAGGAAAACGCTTTTAACATAGATATCATTAAATTGCTCTTCTACATGCTGAAGCGCTGTTGGGTGATTATTCTTTGCGCCGCAATCGGCTTCGGCTATATGTATTGGCATACCGCATATCGGACGAAGGACACCTACACCGCCTCGGGCACCATGTATGTGTACAACGCCAACCCCAATCTGGTCAATTACGGATAC
>CACWWM010000217.1 GCA_902764565.1 uncultured Eubacteriales bacterium | reverse complement strand
GCGGATGTCGTCCGCGATCCCGGCCTTTTCCGCCGCTTCCCAGGCTTCGTCCAGGGTCAGCTGCGGGGCGGTAATCACGATGTTTGCGTAGATCTCCGCCGGGAACAGGCCCGCGTCCTGCATGACGGTTCCGATTTTCCGGCGCAGGGAAGGAAGGTCCAGGCTGTTCATATCCTTGCCGTCGTAATAGATCGCGCCCTTCTCCGGCTGTTCAAAGCCCAGCAGCAAACGCACCAGGGTGGATTTGCCGCATCCCGTCCTGCCCACCACGGCCACGTATTCACCGGGACGGATTTTCAGCGACAGGTCGTTCAGGATATAGGGGCTGTCCTCACTGTATCGGAAGGAAACGTGATTCAGCTCGATCCCGCCGGAAAGGTTCGTGACGATTTCCTTTCCCTGGGTGGTTTCCGGTTCGGTTTTCAGAAACGGTTCCGCCATTTCCAGGATGGGCTGAATCTGCGCCGCGGACAGGGCGACGCCGGACACCGACATGAACGCGCCCATCAGCATCCCGTAAGCGGCGATAAAGGCGAAATAGGAGGATTGACCGATGCCGCTCTCCGCCGCCAGAAAATACAGCAGGATATTGGAAAACAGGCTGATGGCCGTGGAAATGACGGAATTGATCTTGATAAACGTGGGCGGGTTATAGGTCAGCTTCGCGCCTTCCGCGAACATACCGAGCCATTTGGCAAAGACGCGCTTTTCCGCCCCTGCCAGCTTGATTTTCTGCACCCCGGTCACCAGAGAGTAGGTCAGGCCGGATTCCTTGGCCCCATGCTCCATCATCCTGCGGTTGATGCGAATCTGGATCAGGGTGGTCAGGGTGGAAAAGCCCACGGTAACCAGGATGATGAGGATGGCGGGCACAACCAGCGCGGGCGCAAAGTGGAAAATCTGGCCCACATACAAAAGAGAGGTCAGGGAAGTAAGGCCCGTGTTCATCACCATATTCATCAGCGTGGAACAGAGCTTGTTGACAGAATTGGCGCGGTTGGTCAGCTCGCCGGGGCTGTATTTCCTGAAAAAGCTGGCCGGAAGGGAGAGCAGGCGCATCATCATGGACGCTTCCACCCCCAGGGAGGTTTTGGCCCCCAGCCTGCTTTGGATCATACTGCTCACGCTGCCGATCAATTGGGAGGAAAGCAGCACGCAGACCATACAGATGGCAATGGCGATCAGCGCGTCGGACCGGCCACTGGACATGACCGGGCCCGTCAGCGTCCGGCTGATCTGGGGCATGAGCAGCCCCACCAGCGTGACCGCCAGCGTCGCCCCCACGATCATGACGGCGTCGCTGAAAGAAACGCAGCGTTTCAGGTACAGCAGCAAATCAGGAATCCCCAGCTTTTTCTGCGGCAGGGGACGATAAAAGCAAATTGCCTCCAGGTCAAACAGCGCGGCGGTTTTGGCGTTTATTTTCTCACGATTGCCTGTTTTCGGATCGGTATAGAAATATCCCGCAATCGTACCCGGCAGCAGGGCCACGGGCAGGCCCTCCTCCCTGGTAAAGGCGAGCATGGGGCCGTAAGCGTCCTTATACCAGCCTTCCGTCAGCGAGACATTCCGGCGCATCAGGCCGTGGGGCCGCAGGGAATAATCCAACTGTTCCTCGGAGGTCTTTATGCTCTCCGGAATCTCCACAGGTTTGCAGTGATAGTATTTCAGGATTTCGTCAATAGCGCTTTTCGCAATGATCCGGTGATCGCTGATGCGCTCTGCGGTGCGTTGCCCCAGCACCACACCGGCAAGGATTTCAAAGGAGTCTTCCAAAAGCTGCTGGTCGGCAGCCCGACGTTCCTCGATTTGGTTTTCAAACCATCCCATGGCATTCGCCCCCTTTCCTTACTCATTCGCCACAAGGTCGGCATAAGCGCCGCCCCGTTTCATCAGTTCGTCGTGGGTGCCGCGCTCCGCCACCTTGCCGTGCTCCAGCACGATGATTTCATCGCAGTCCCGCACGGTGGAAAGGCGGTGGGCGATGACCACGCAGGTGATGCCCCGGTCCCGGATGGCGTTTACCACGTCATGCTCCGTCCGGGCGTCCAGGGCGCTGGTGGCCTCATCCAGAATAATGA
Source organism: uncultured Eubacteriales bacterium (assembly GCA_902764565.1). Lineage (GTDB taxonomy): Bacteria > Bacillota > Clostridia > Christensenellales > Aristaeellaceae > RUG563. Next base: position 2,504 of record CACWWM010000217.1, on the reverse strand, counting down.
TGGTGGGGTCCTGGGCCAGCACCCGGGCGATTTCCATGCGCTGCCGCTGGCCCCCGGACAGGTTTTTGCCGCCGCTTGTCAGCTTGTGCTGATAGCCGCCGGAAAGCTGGGTAATATCGTCATGAAGCTGAGCGTCCCTGGCCGCCAGGATCATTTCAAAATCCTGAATGGAATCGTCCCACATTTTGATGTTGTTGGCGATGGTATCTTCAAACATGATGATGTCCTGATCCACCACCGCCAGGGAGCCAGCCACCACGTCCCGGGGGTAAGCGCTCCGGGGCTTGCCGTCAAACAGGATTTCCCCGCTCCAGGGCTGGTAAAGCCCGGATACCAGCTTGGACACCGTGGATTTGCCGCTGCCGGAAGAGCCCACCAGGGCTACCCGCTGGCCGGTTTTGAGGGTCAGGGAAAAGTTCTCGATTAAGGGCTTTTCCAGCCTGGAATAACCGAAGGTGATGTTTTTCAGCTCCAGATTCCCCTTGAGCTTACTCAGCTCTGTTCCTTCTGTTTCATGCTCCCGGACGGCTTCATCCTCCGGGTATTCCATCACGTCCTCCACGCGCTCCATCTGGGTGCGCATTTCCTGGATGGTCTGTCCGGCGGAAATCAGCGTCTTGGCGGGGGACATGAAGGAACTCAGGAAGCCCTGGAACATCAGCACCCCGCCCAGAGTGTAGGTTCCCTGCATGGTCAGCCATACGCCCAGCACCAGCACGGCGTAATTGGCAAGGCTGGAGAAAAAGGCGGGGATCATGCCGATCAAATGCTCGGTTTTGTTGGCCTTCACGCTCTGGGTGTTCACCGACGCCTGATACCCGGCCCATTTCTGGAAAAAGCCGTTTTCCGCGCCGCTGGATTTGATGGTCTCGATCATGGAAATGCCGCCTGCCGCGGTGGAATGCAGCTTGGCGCTGTCCCGCATCTGCACACGGGTAATGTTGATGCGTTTATTGGAAATGACCCGGGACATGAAGATGTTCAGCACCAGCGTAAAAAGCCCGATGAGGGTCAGCAGCGTGCTTTGCCGCAGCATCAGCACCAGGTAAAACACCATCATGGTGGTGTTGAGCAAAAGCGGGCCAAAGGTATTCACCAGCGTTTCCGCGATGGAGGCGTTCAGGGAAAGCCGCCCCTGAATATCCCCCGCCTGCCGCTGGGAATAGAATTCCATGGGCAGGCGCAGCACCTTCCACATATAGGACGTGCTGCCGATGGCAGCCATTTTCCCGTTGATTTTCAGGGTATAAACGGCCTGGGCCCAGGCGACCACGATTTGAATGATTCCCAGCAGGATCAGGAGCGATATATAGGGGTACAGCCATTCTCTGTTTTCCCCTGTCAGCAGCCGATCCATAAAGATGCGGGAGGTGACCGAATTGATGATGCCGAACAGATAACTGATGGCCGTGGTCAGCATGACGAAGGCCACCGCCGCCCCCGCGCCGATGAGCCGTTTGCGGGCAAAATCCAAGGTGCTTTTGGGCTTGCCGCTGGGCGTAAAGTTTTCGCCGGGGACGGCAGTGATGGTGACCCCTGTAAAAGCCGCGTCAAATTCCTCCATCGTCACCCGGACGGTGCCCCGGGCCGGGTCGTTAAGATAAGCGTATTTCCCCTTGAATCCGTCCAGCACCACAAAATGGTTCATGTTCCAATGGATGATACAGGGAAACGTAGCCTGATCCCGGATGGCTTCCGGGCTGTAGCGGAAAGCCTTTACCTGAAAGCCGTAATGAATCGCGGCCAGCGCGACGTTTTTGGCTTTGCTGCCATCCCGGGAAACCCCGCAGTCCGTGCGCACCTGCTCCAGGGGCACCCATTTCCCATAATAGGCCATCAGCATGGCCAGGGAAGCCGCGCCGCATTCCAGCTCCTCCAACTGCATGACCACGGGCACCTTGGCGACGCCCTTTTTCACAGGCTGGTTGATTTTTTTCTTCATCATGCGATCACCTGCTCGTCAGTAAAAACTGGATGGGATGCACGGCCTCCGTGACCACGACGCCATCGTAAGCCCCATCCGGCAGATTGACCTCCGCCATGCCAAAGGGCCGTCCGAATTCATCTGTCTCCGCCGACAGGATCACCGTTTCCTGTCCGGCGACCCGCAGGGTCATCCCCGCGTTCAGGCTTTCCGCCCCGGCAGGCACGACCTGGGCGATATGGTTTTCCATAATCACCCGGGCTTCCGCCGTGGTTTCCAGGGTGCCAACCATGGACCAGACAAAAATGCCAGCCAGCAGCACGATCACAGCGGCAAGGATCACCCAAATACCCGGATTGGTGACGCGCAGATAATCCGTCAATTGCTCCGGGGAGGAAATGCGATCCAGCGTCTTTTTGCGAAATACGGATACTTTCTTTTGTTCAGCCATGCTGTCAACTCCTTACTCTTATCGAAACTTTGTACCTGTCACCAGTGTCAATTTATATAGTATTGTACAAAACGAAGTGCAACAGAAGTGCAACACGGAATAGGCAGATTTTCCCTGATTTGTTTCAAA
>CACWWM010000216.1 GCA_902764565.1 uncultured Eubacteriales bacterium | reverse complement strand
AATGCAGTCCCGCTGGGAAAACGAAAAGAACGATATCGGCAAGGTGCAGAAGCTGCGCGAGGACATCGAGCGGGTGAACGCCGAAATCGAAAAGGCGAAACAGAAATACGATCTGACCAGGGCCGCCGAGCTGCAATACGGCGAACTGCCCAAATTAAAGGCCCAGCTGGAGGAAGCGGAAAAGGAAAACCCGGTCAAGAATACTCTGCTGCGGGACAAGGTGACGGAGGACGAAATCGCCCGCATCGTATCCCGCTGGACGGGCATCCCGGTCAGCAAGCTGATGGAGGGCGAACGGGAAAAGCTGCTGCGTCTGCCGGACGTGCTGCATAAGCGGGTCATCGGTCAGGACGAGGCGGTGGAAAGCGTCAGCGAAGCCATCCTGCGCTCCCGGGCCGGGGTGGCGGACGAGAACCGCCCCATCGGTTCCTTCCTGTTCCTGGGACCCACGGGCGTGGGCAAAACGGAGCTGGCGAAAACCCTGGCCGAAGCCCTGTTCGACGACGAAAAGAACCTGGTGCGCATCGACATGACGGAGTACGAAAAGAACCTGGTGCGCATCGACATGACGGAGTACATGGAGAAATTCTCCGTCAGCCGCCTCATCGGGGCCCCTCCCGGATACGTGGGCTACGAGGAAGGCGGCCAGCTCACCGAAGCGGTACGGCGGCATCCTTACTCTGTGGTGCTGTTCGATGAAATGGAAAAGGCGCACCCCGACGTGTTCAATATCCTGCTGCAAATCCTGGACGACGGCCGCGTGACCGACAGCCAGGGCCGCACCGTGGATTTCCGCAACACCATTCTGATCATGACCAGCAACCTGGGTTCCAGCCAGATCCTGGACGGCATCGACGAAAACGGGCACCTGTCCGACGAGGCGAAAGCCTCCGTTCAGGCCCTGCTGCGGAGCCATTTCCGCCCCGAGTTCCTGAACCGAATCGACGATACCGTGATGTTCACGCCTTTGGACAAGACGCAGGTGCGCTCCATCGTGGATCTGCTGCTGAACCGGCTGAAAGGGCGTTTGAAGGAAAAGCAGCTGAACCTGCGCCTGACCGACGCGGCCTTCGACAAGCTGATGGATTTGGGCTACGATCCCGTCTACGGCGCGCGGCCCATGAAGCGGGTGCTGCAATCCAAGGTGGAAACCCTGGTGGCCCGCAAGCTGATCGCCGGGGACATCCTGCCGGGGCAGACCATCGTGGTGGACGCCGAAAACGGCGGGGATTTCACCGCGACAGCCGAATAACCGTATTCAGGGAGAGTTGAGATTTATATAGTCAATCAAAGCAGGATGCTCTTGTGATGAACATGATATCATCTCAACTCTCAACTCTTAACTCTCCACTCTGCCTTAAAGTGTTCTTAAAAGAACGAATGAACAATCATCATTATCCTTACGGCTCGGAAGAAGTTTTCTTCCGGGCCTTTTTGCATCCTTTTTCCCGCTGCCGCATAGGATGGAGGAAAGGGGGTGGCGGGGGTGAGCCTTTCTGAACTGCGCACCAAGGACGTGGTGAACACCCGGGACGGCAAGCGCCTGGGCAAGGTGATGGATATTGAATTCGACGCGGCGGACGGGCGGGTGGACGCCCTGGTGGTGCCGGGGGAATTCAAGGTGGGCAGCATGCTGCGGGGAGAAAAATGCGGCATCGTGATTCCCTGGCACCGCATCTGCAAAATCGGGGAAAACGTGATTTTGGTGGAGCTGGAACCGGGGGACATCATCGACGATTAAAAAAATCTACTTTTGTCGAAATATTTTTGAAACATTTTTGTAAAAAACGATAGACAAACGACACTAAATACGGTATAATTCAACGCGGGACATACCAAAGTCTGTATGAGAACGCCAACGATGAAAAGGATGATGCGTTGTGAAGTGCCAGTTCTGCAATTGCGCGGACAGCCGCGTGGTGGATTCCCGTCCCACGGACGACGGCAATTCCATCCGCCGCCGCAGGGAATGCATTCAATGCGGCCGCCGTTTTACGACTTATGAAAAAGTGGAAGTGCAGCAGCTCCTGGTGGTGAAAAAGGATAATTCCCGGGAACTGTTCGACCCCCAGAAGGTGCGCAGCGGCATCATCGCTGCCTGCCACAAGCGGCCCGTTTCCGCGGCGGAGATCGAAAAGCTGGTCAATTCCATCGAGCAGATGGCCTATAATAATTTGCAGGAAGAAATCACCACCCGCCAGATCGGCGAAATGGTGATGGAAGCCCTGCGCAAGCTGGACGAGGTGGCCTATATCCGCTTCGCTTCCGTGTACCGCTCCTTTACCGATATCCCCACCTTTATGCAGGAACTGAAAGCACTGGTGGAGGACAGGGACGAGAAGAAGGAGTAAAGACCGAATTTGAGTACAGAGTACAGAGTTCAGAGTACAGATGATATAGTCTGTCAATATTGGGCCCCAAATTGTTTAACTATATAAATCTGAACTCTGCACTCTGAACTCTGTACTCTCTCCGAACTGCCGCAGGAAAATTTTCTGCGGAATTTTTTTATTTTGGGGCTTGCATTTTGGAACGACTTAGTGTATTATGTACATAGCTCACTAAATCACTCGGAAAGGAGAGGGGCGGATGCAGTACGATCCCATGCGGCCCATTTGGCTGCAGGTGATGGGGGAAATTGAAACGTCCATTGCCGTGGGCGCGCGGCAGCCGGGGGAGAAGCTGCCCGGAGGCCGGGAGCTGGCCATTGCTTACGGCATCAACCCCAACACCGCCGCCCGGGTGTATCAGGAACTGGAAAAGGCGGGCCTGTGCGAAACCCGGCGGGGCATGGGCACCTATGTGACCGGCAGCACGGAGCGCATCGCCGCCCTGCGGGAGGAGCTGGCCCGGCAGGCTGTGGAGCTGTTCATGAAGAAAATCGAAAGCTTGGGCATCACGCGGCAGGAAGCCGCAAGGATGATCCTGAAGGAGGAATAAGGAAACATGCTGGAAAGCAAGGAACTGACCAAGGTTTTCGGATCGAAAACCGCGGTGGATCACGTGAATCTGAAGCTGGAAAAGGGCCATGTGTACGCCATGCTGGGCCCCAACGGCAGCGGTAAAACCACCTGGATGAAGATGGCGGCGGGGCTGATCAAGCCCACCTCCGGTCAGGTGCTGTTCGAGGGCGCGCCCGTGAGCATCGAAAGCCGGAAGTATGTGGCCTATATGTCCACCGAGCCCTATTTCTATGCCTGGATGACGGTGAAGGACGTGGGCAGATACTACGCCGATTTCTTTGAAGATTTTTCCTATGACCGCTATGCGGAGCTGCTCCGGCATATGGAGCTTAAGGAAGACATGAAAACCAAAGCCCTGTCCTCCGGCATGATGGCCAAGCTGAAAATCGCCGTCACCATGGCCCGGGACGCTAAGGTGTACATGCTGGACGAGCCCTTCAACGGCATCGACCTGCTGGCCCGGGACGAGATCCGCGCCACCATCCTGCAATACGCCACGGAGGATAAGCTGCTGCTCATGTCCAGCCATCTGGTGGAGGAAATGGAGGCTGTGGCCGACCGGGCGGTGTTCATCAAGGAAGGCAGGCTGGTGGAAAACATCGAACTGGAAACCATGCGGGACGAGCAGGGCGTTTCCATGGCGGATGTTCAAGCTGATGAAATACGAGTTCAGGAAAACCTGGATCACCAAGCTGATCCTGCTGGGCGTTGCCGCCGCGCTGGAAGCGCTGTTTTTGTTCGGCCTGTATGCGGATAAGGAAGATACCCTGATGTTTTCCATCGTGCTGCTGATGATTCTTTCCATTGGCGGCGTGCTGGTGATCGGCCTGGAAAGCGTGATTACCCTGCACAGGGATATGAACACCAAGCAGAGCTACATGCTGTTTATGACCCCCAACAGCTGCTACAGAATCCTGGGGGCCAAGGTGGTGGAGTGCGGCTTCTCGATTCTGATTGCGGGGGCGTTCTTCTTCGCCCTGGGAACGCTGGATATTACCCTGGTGTTTGCCAAAAACGGCGAACTGAATCAGCTTTGGGATATGATTCAGGAGCTGATTCACCGTTTCAGCGTCAACGGGATGGAACTGACGCTGGATATTGGCACCATGGCCTCCTTTGCCTTCGAGCTGCTGACCAGCTGGATCCACCGCGTATCTGGCCGTGGTCATCAGCGCCGCCCTGCTGAACGGAAAGCGGTTCAACGGCCTGCTCAGCTTTGCGCTGTTCCTGCTCCTGTCCTGGTTCACCAGCTGGGTGGGCAGTGAGGTGATTTCCGGCATCAAAGTAATTCAAACCTCCCTGCTGGTGTACGGCTGCATCGACCTGGCTTTCGCGGCGGTCATGTATGTGGTCACCGCCCAGATCATGGAACGGAAGCTAAGCGTGTAAACCCATATAAACAAAAGCGCCTCCCCGAAAGGGGGGCGTTCAGCGTGTCGAGAAAGGATTTTCGCCACGCTGCGAATGAAAGGCCGATAAACCGTTTTTACGGCCGCAAATTGATATAGGAAGCAACATTCTGTTGCTCCTCGGCGACGTACACGCCGCCGCCTGCGGATTACAATCGAAGGGCTGCGGCCCTTTGATGCATCCCAGGGTTTTTTCGACAGTCTGAGCGCCTCCCGAAAGGGGGGCGTTTTTCAGTAGGGGAGAAGTGAAAAAAGGACACGCAAAAAGCCGCCCTGTTTCAGACGGCTTTAAGCGGTGCGAACAAAATCAGGCTTCTTCGCCGGCGGCTTCCGCAACGGGAGCGGGGGCGGTGAAGGACATGCCGCTCTTACGCATGGTGCGCATGCAACGGGTGCACACGTTCACGCGGATGGGACGGCCGCCGACCACAACGCGAAGCTGCTGCACGTTGGGAGCCCAGGCGCGGCTGCTCTTGCGGTTGGAATGGCTCACATTGTGGCCAGTCATCAAGCCCTTTTCACACAGTTCACAAAACTTGCCCATTGTCATTACCTCCACGGGGGAATTGGTCATTCGGTGGCGCGGAAATCCGCGGTACATCCTTCATTGACAGCTTGAATATTGTAGCATAAGCTTATTTGAATTGCAAGCGTTTTTTTCAAAGAAAGTAGCCTTTTGCCGCATTGTTTAATAATTTTGAAACAATTATGCGCCTGTTCAGCGAAATTAACGGCAAAAACCGGCCCGAAAGGCAGGCATATTTCCCGGAATCCCCCGCATATAATGAAAACGCCCGAGGGCGAACGCCGGGGGAAAGGGAGAAAGAAACAATGAAAAGGCATGTTTTTTCGTCTGTCTGCGCGCTGCTGCTGGCCGCGTCTGTGCTGTTTGCCGCCGTTCCGGCCAGGGCCGACGGCTTTTATTCCTGCGGCTGGCAATACGTCAGCACCGGCAACGCGGGGCGGCTGCACCTGCGGGAATATGCCAGCCGGAACGCCCGTTCCCTGGGCCTGTACTTGAACGGCACCCCGGTGCGCGTGCTTTCCAGCTTCGGCCCGTGGGCGTATGTGAACGTGAACGGGGCCGCGGGCTATATGATGACGCGATACCTGGCCGCGTATCCTCCCCAGCCCGCGCCGAATCCCGTCACGGCCATACGGTATGTGCGCACGGGCAATACGGGCAGGCTGCATCTGCGGGCATACGCCAGCAGGGACGCCCGCTCCCTGGGCCTGTATGCCAACGGAACGCCGGTGACCGTGATCGCCGATTGCGGCGCCTGGTGCTATGTGAACGCGGCGGGGAAGACAGGCTACATGATGTCCATCTATCTGACCGCTAGCCCGGCGGAGCCGTCCGCCCCTGCGCCGACAGCCGCGCCGACGCCCTATCCGGCTCCCTATTCCGTCCTTACCGTGCGGCAGCCCAACAATTCCTTCGTGTATCTGCGCTCCTCCAGCACCAGCGACAGCAATGACAACGTGATCTGCAAGGTGCAAAGCGGCTGCTTCGTCACCCTGCTGGAATGGGGCGCGTGGTGGAGCCGCGTCAGCTACGGCGGCGTGGAGGGCTATATGGCGTCCCGCTACCTGCAACAATAATAATGAAGCAAATTTTTTGAAAGCGCATATCTTCGTTTTTGCCTTTTCCCACGGCGAAAAAGCCGCGGGATTTTTCTTGCGCTTTTTTGCCGGACGGAAGCAAAAAACGACCAGAAAACCAATGCGATTCGACAAAATATTTTTTCGGCCTATTGACATTTCCATTTGCCTGTGGTTTAATGTTTCCTGCCTTGAAGTTTAGAAATTCTAAACTCAGCAAATGATTTTCGGTTTAATTTTGCTAAACCTTTTTCCGGAAGGGGGAGAGGGGAACATGAACATCGGCGATAAGCTGCGCCGTCTGCGCCTGCAAAGGAACCTGACCCAGGAGGAAATGGCCGACCGGTGCGAGCTGAGCAAGGGCTTTATTTCCCAGGTGGAACGGGACCTTGCTTCGCCCTCCATCGCCACGCTGACCGACATGCTGGAATGCCTGGGCAGCAATTTGAAGGAATTCTTTTCGGAAACGGATACCGAGGAAAAAACGGTGTTCACACGGGCCGATATGTTCGTAAAGGAGGACGCCGAATCCCTGCGGGGCAGCATCACATGGCTGGTGCCCAGCGCCCAGAAGAACGCAATGGAGCCCATCCTGGTGGAGCTGGACGAAGGGGGCCGCACCCAGGAAATGCCGCCCCACGAGGGCGAAGAATTCGGCTACGTGCTCCAGGGCACGGTGACGCTGCGCCTGGACGGCGGCAGCCATAAGGTGAAAACGGGGGAGAGCTTCTGCCTGCACCCCGGCGCTTCCCACTGGATCGAAAACAACGGCAAACGCAGGGCCCAGTTCATTTGGGTGTCCACGCCGCCGAACTTCTAAACAGAGTGGAGAGTTGAGAGTTGAGAGTGGAGATGGATTTTGTTCCCGCGTCTGATGTTCGGAAAGAGCAAACTATCATATCTCAACTCTCAACTCCCAACTCTTAACTCCTCACGCTGCGCAATCTTAACGCATAACGCTCACGAATGGAGGCCCCATGATGGAAGAACAGCGCCTGATTTCTCTGGAAAACATCAGCAAGCACTACGACGGGGTGACCGTGCTGGACAATATCAGCCTGTACATCCGCAAAAAGGAATTCGTGACCCTGCTGGGCCCCTCCGGCTGCGGAAAGACCACCACCCTGCGCATCATCGGCGGCTTTGAAACGGCGGATTCCGGCCGGGTGATGTTCGACGGCAAGGACATTTCCGGCATCCCGCCCTACAAGCGGCGGGTGAACACCGTGTTCCAGAAATACGCCCTGTTTCCCCACCTGAACGTGCAGGACAACATCGCCTTCGGCTTAAAGCTCAAAAAAATGCCCAAGGACGAAATCGCCCGCAAGGTGGATTACATGCTGGATCTGGTGAACCTGAAGGGCTACAACAAGCGCGGGGTGGATTCCCTGTCCGGCGGCCAGCAGCAGCGCATCGCCATCGCCAGGGCGTTGGTCAACGAGCCCGAGGTGCTTTTGCTGGACGAACCCCTGGGCGCGTTGGATTTAAAGCTCCGCAAGGAAATGCAGTTGGAGCTCAAAGCCATGCAGCAGCGCCTGGGCATCACCTTCCTGTATGTGACCCACGACCAGGAAGAAGCCCTGACCATGAGCGACACCATCGTGGTGATGCAGGGCGGCAGGATTTTGCAGATCGGCACCCCCAAATCCATTTACGACGAGCCGCAGAACGCTTTCGTGGCCAACTTCATCGGCGAAAGCAACATTTTCCCCGGCACCATGGTGCGGGACGAGCTGGTGCATTTCTGCGGCGTGGATTTCCCCTGCGTGGACTCGGGCTTTGGGGAAGACAAGCCCGTGGACGTGGTGATCCGCCCCGAAGATATCCTGCTGGTGGGCGAGGACGTGGGCCAGGTGACCGGCGTGATCAAGTCCGTGCTCTTCAAGGGCGTGCATTATGAAATGATGATCGACGCGGGCCATTCCATCTGGAAAGTACATTCCACCACCATGCAGCCGGAAGGCAGCCGGGTGGGCCTGGCGGTGGTGCCCTTCAACATCCACATCATGCACCCCATGGCGGACGAAAAGCCGACGGAGGAAAAAGACCAATGACCAATTTTCAGGTGCCCGTGTGGGGCTACTGGATGATGGGCATCGGCTTTGCCGCCTTCATCGGCATGCTGATCGCCTACATCCATAAAAACCGGGGCTTCCGGCGGCCCATCTTTGCCTCGCCCTACGTGCTGTGGCTGGTGATCTTCACGGTGATCCCCTGCTTCCTGGTGGCTTACTTTTCCTTCACCGATCCCCAGGGCAATTTTACCCTGGACAACTTCAAAAGCTTCTGGGACAGCAACTACAACGCCCGAAAAGCCCTGAATCCGGACGATCTGGCGCTATATGAATCCATGGGCCTGAGCCTTTCCGATTTGGGCCTGGGCCGGGATTCCATCAACATAGACACCCTGGTGTTCTCCCTGTGGATGGCCTTCCTGTGCACGGCTGTTTGCCTGCTGCTGGGCTATCCCGCCGCCCACATCATGGCGGATCGGGAATTTAAGCTGGGCCCCACCCTGGTCATCCTGTTCGTGGTGCCCATGTGGATGAACTTCCTGCTGCGCACCATCGCCCTCATGAGCCTGCTGGAGGATAACGGCCTCATCAACAACATCCTGGAATGGATCGGCGTGGGGCGGCAGAAGATGCTCAACAACATCGCCGCCGTGCAGGTGGGCATGGTGTACAACTTCCTGCCCTTCATGGTGTTCCCCATCTACAACGTGCTGAACAAGATGGATTACAAGCTCAGCGAGGCCGCCATGGATTTGGGCTGCGATAAGTGGCATGTGTTCTATAAGGTCACGCTGCCCCTGAGCGTTCCCGGCGTGGTCAGCGGCATCACCATGGTGTTCATGCCCGCCGTGACCACCTTCTACATTTCCCGCCTGCTGGGCGGCGGCAAGGTGCAGCTCTTCGGCGATCTGATCGAAGCCAAGTTCCTGTCCACCAGCCTGAACGAATGGAACGTGGGCAGCGCCCTGTCCCTGCTGATGATGATTTTGATTCTTCTTTCTCTGGGCCTGCTCAACAAGGTCGATCCCGAAGGAGAAGGGGGCGGAATGATATGATACCGCTC
>CACWWM010000215.1 GCA_902764565.1 uncultured Eubacteriales bacterium | reverse complement strand
CGCCTGATCCGGTTTATTCAGACCCTCTTCGTCAACGGCCGCCCTGTTCCAGACGCCGCGCCGCGGTTCAGCCTGCATGCGAAGGAACCGGCGGTGATCGAAAAGCGGATCAGGGTGCTGATGGACGATGAAGCCGAAAACGCGGAGACCGCCGACCCCTGGGCGGCTCACGGCGAGGCGTGGGAAGCCCTGTGGCAGGACTGCGATATTGAGCTGGACGCGGACGAAGCAATCCAGGGCGCGCTCCGGTGGAATCTTTTTCAGCTGCTGTGCAGCAGCGCCTGGGACGATCCCCGAATTTCCATCGGCGCGCGGGGATTGACCCACGGCCGGTATAAAGGCAACGCCTTTTGGGACACGGATATTTTCCTGCTGCCGTTTTACTGCTGGCACCGGCCGGAAGCGGCGCGGAACCTGATGGAGTACCGTGTGCGCCACCTGCCGGAAGCCCGGAAGCTGGCCCGGAAGCAAAACCTGGACGGCGCGCGCTATCCCTGGATGTGCGCCATGGACGGCGACGAGCAGTGCGAAAGCTGGGACATCGGCCTGTGCGAAACGCACGTCACGGCGGACGTGGCCTACGCCCTGCAGCGCATGCTGGAAATCACCGGCGCGCCGGTCACGGAGGGCATGCGGCAGCTGTTTGCCGATACGGCGCGGTACTGGAAAAGCCGCTTCACCTGGGAAGAAGGAAAACAGCAGTATTCCAGCTTCTTCGTAAAAGGCCCCGACGAGTACTGCGGCGCCGCCGTCAACAACACCTACACCAATTACATGGCCAGGCATAACGCGGAGCTTGCGCTTGCATACGCGGGCGAGCTGCTCAGCGATCAGGAACGCGGAAGGCTTAAGTTCTTTGCCGATCACGTCACCCTGCTTTACGACGCTGAAAAGGCGCTCTATCAGCAGGACGAGCTGTTTGACCGGCTGGAGCCGCTGCCCGCCGGCCGAACGAAGGGCGAACCGCTCTACCGCACCGTCTGCTTTGACCGGATGCAGCGGTACAGGGCCTTAAAGCAGGCCGACCTGGTGCAGCTGATGGTGCTTTTCCCCCGCGCTTTTTCGGAAAAAGAAAAGCGCGCGGTATGGGAAAAATACGAACCGCTCACCGTTCACGACAGCAGCCTGAGCTTCGGCGTACACGCCCATCTGGCTTTCCAGCTGGGGCTGAAGGACAAAGGGTGGGATTACTTCACCCGCTCCCTGTTCTTCGATCTTCGGGATATGCTGCACAACACCGGGCGGGAGGGCGTGCATATGGCATCCCTGGGCGCCACGTGGCAGGCGCTGGTTTACGGCATGCTGGGCCTGTGGGCGGAGGACGGAAAGCTTTTCGCCCGTGCGCGGCTTCCCCGGGAAATCAGATCCGTTTCCCTTGCCGTATGGTATCGCGGGGAAAAATACCGGATCACCGCGGCCAAGGAACAAGTGCTGATCGAAAAGGAGGGACAGCGTTTTGTATATTCCGAATAACGCCGGAAAACGGCGGGCAACCTTCCTTTTCCTGCTTCCTTCCCTGATCGGCATCGTGGGCTTCTGCCTGCTGCCCATCGCCGCGTCGGCGGTGTTCAGCGTAATGGACTATGACCTGCTGATGCCCATGAGCGCCATGAAGTATGTGGGCTTCAGCAACTACGTCCGCATCCTGACGGGCAGCGAGTTTCCCAAGGTGCTGGGCCACACCTGCACTTACCTGCTCCTCTATCTTCCCCTGATCATGCTCACCAGCGTGGGCGAAGCGCTGATCCTGAACAAATCCTTCAAAGGCCACGGGCTGTTCCGCACGATCTGCTACACCCCGGTGATCACCTCCTGGGTGGCCGCCGCCGTGGTGTGGCAATGGGTGCTGAGCGGCAAATACGGGCTGCTGAATCAATTGCTGGCAGGCGTCGGCATCACCGGCCCCGCCTGGCTGAGCAGCAAGGACTGGGCCATGCCCGGCGTGGTGATCGCCGCCGTATGGAAGGATACGGGCTATTACGCCCTGATGGTGCTGGCGGCGCTCAAATCCATCGACCCCACCTGTTACGAGGCCGCCGATATCGACGGGGCAAGCGGCCTCAAAAAGCTGACCGCCATTACCCTGCCCCTGATCTCCCCCACCCTGTTTCTGCTGATCGTGATCAACGTCATTTACGGCCTGCAGGGGTTCGATTCCGTGCTGATTATGACCAACGGCGGACCCGGCGGCGCCACTACCGTTTTTCTGGAGCGCATCTACAAGTACGCGTTCAAGCAGTACAAAATGGGCATCGCCAGCGCCTATTCCTGGATCATGTTCGCGCTGATCCTCATTTTCACGGCCATCCAGTTCCGGCTGCAGGGAAAGTGGGTGAATTACGATGCGTAATCACCCCATCATCCGCAAAACGCTGCGCGCGGTTCTGTTTTATCTCATGCTGTTGGTGATCGTGCTGATGACGGTGCTGCCCTTTGTATGGATGGTTTCCTCCTCCTTCAAAGGCGCGGAGTCCATCCGCACGCTGCCCATCCGCTGGCTGCCGGAGCACCCCACGGTGGAAGGCTATCAGCGCGTATTCAACATGCAGGGCTTTTCCTTCGTCCGTTCCAGCCTGAACAGCCTGATCCTGGCCGTCGCCTGCACCTTTGTGGCGGTGTCGTCCGCGTCCATGGCGGCCTTCGTGTTCGCCAAGCTCCCCTTCAAGGGAAGCGGCAAGCTGTTCGCCCTGTACCTGGCCACCATGATGATCCCCGGTACCGTGACCATGGTGCCCAATTACATCATCCTGCGGGTGCTGGGGCTGCTGGACACCTATACCGGCCTGATTCTCCCTTCCCTGGCCAACGCCTTCGGGGTATTCCTGATGCGCCAGAGCATGATGAGCGTGAACGACGCCTACATCGAATCCGCCTATCTGGACGGCGCTTCCCTGTACCGCATCTTCTTCCAGATCATGCTGCCCATGGTGATGCCCACCCTGTCCACCATGGTGCTCCTGTCCTTCATGGGCAGCTGGAACAGCTACCTGTGGCCCCTGATCGTGCTCACCTCCACCAGCAAGCAGACGCTGCAGGTGGTGCTTGGCAACATGAACGGCATTTACAAGAACAACGAGCATGTGCTCATGGCAGGGGCCGTGCTCACCATCCTGCCCATCCTGGCCGTGTACCTGATCTCCCAGCGGTACGTGGATCAGGGCATCAGCCTGGGCGGGCTGAAATAACGAATGTAAAGGCTGCGTATGCCTTTGCTAATATTAAAGGAGGCCATTCCCATGAAGAAAACCCTTGCCCTGTTCCTGGTATGCGCCATGGTGCTGACGCTGACCGTCTCCGCGCTGGCAGAGCCCGTCACCATCACCTACGCCCACTTCTCCGGCGCAGGCGCGCAGGAAGAAACCGTGAAAAAGATGATCGCGGTCTTTGAAGAAAAGAACCCCGACATCAAGATCGACCTGCAGATCACCGGCTTTGACGATTACTTCACCAAGCTGGCCACCACCGTGGGCGGCAACAACGCGCCGGACGTGTTCGAGATGAACATGGAAAACTATCTGGCTTATATGCTGCGCGGCGCCTGCGCCGACCTCACGGGCCTGGTGGGGGCGGAAAACTATTCCGCCGGCACCCTGGAGGCCGTCAGCTCCGCGGGCAAGCTCTACGCCGTGCCCATGAGCTTCTCCACCTGCGTGATGTTCTACAACAAAGCGCTGTTCGATCAGGCCAACGTGGCTTACCCCACCAATGACTGGACGTGGGCCGACGCCCAGGCCGCCGCGGAAGCCATCAAGGCTCTGGGCGACGATATCTGGGGCTACTATCAGCCCATTACCTACAACGAATTCTACAAATCCGTCAAAGGCAACGGCGGCAGCCTGCTGAACGAGGACTACACCGCCTTTACCGCCAACAGCCCCGAAAACGTGGCCGTGCTGGACGCCATGATCAAGCGCGTGCGCGGTGAAAACCATGTGCAGCCCACCGCCGAGGAAATGGCCGGACGCGGGGACTGGGATCTGTTCACCGAAGGCAAGCTGGGCATGATCATCACCGGCATCTGGGGCTTCCCCACCTTCACCGAAAAGTGCGATTTTGACTGGGATATCGTGGTGGAACCCGGCTTTGCCGCCAAGAGCACCTTCTTCTTCGCCAACGTGAACTGCGTATCTCCCTCCAGCGACAAGAAGGAAGCTGCCGCCAAGTTCGCCGACGCCATGGGCTCCGATCCCGACATCGTGCAGCTGCGCCTGGACGCCAGCTGGGAACTGCCCACCATCGCGGATCAGACCAAGCTGTCCCAGTATCTGGACGTCACGCCGCCCGCCAACCGCGCCGCCGTGTTTGACAGCATGGATTTCGCCGCCGCGCCTCCGGCCCTGAAGGAATCCGGCGCCGCCAGCGAAATCATCAACAACGTGCTGAGCACCCTGGAAACGAACGACGTGACCGCTCAGGAAGCGCTGGACGATATCCAGAGTCAGCTGGAAGACGCCGCGCTGCTCTGATTGCAAACGGATGAATCTTCATGGGAGGAAGGCCCTTGGCCTTCCTTCCAGGGTGTCGACAAAGTCGACACCCTGCCATCGAAAGCCAGCTAAAGCAGGCTTTCGATGGTTTCATCAGTTTTTTGTAAAATGGCGTTTTCGGGCAAA
>CACWWM010000214.1 GCA_902764565.1 uncultured Eubacteriales bacterium | reverse complement strand
AAGGACCGCTCCTCGGCGACGTACACGCCGCCGCCTGCGGATTATTGATGAAGGGGTTGCGACCCCTTCATACTTCCCCAGGGCTTTGTCTACAGTCTGGGAGGAAGGCCCTTGGCCTTCCTTCCGTTTTTATGTGGACGGAGAACAAGGAAAAAGCAAAATGCAGGCAGGAAAACCGATAGGGGCGAAGAATACCAGTAGTTGCCTGTGGGCGGCACAGGTTTCCCTGAAAAAAGAAAAAAAGGAGCAGCTCGAAGCCTCCCCCAAAGGGTCTTCCCGATATGTGCGCTATGGAAAAAGAATTTAAGCTGCTGGTGATCAACCCCGGCTCCACCTCCACCAAAATCAGCCTGTTTGCCAATGAAAAAGAAGTATTTCAGAAAAGCCGGTTTCACGACGCGCCGGTGCTGCTGCAATTTCCCCACGTCAACGGCCAGGTGCCTTTTCGGTATCAGGTGATTCTGGATATCCTGAAGGAAGAAGGGGTGGACCCTTCCGAAATCGACGTATTCGTGGGCCGGGGTGGCAGCGCCTGCACCCAGCCCAGCGGCGTGACCGTCATCGACCAGAAGCTGTACGACGATACCGAAGCGGCCGTGGGCGGCAGCGAACACGCCGCCAAACTGGGCGTGATGCTGGCCTGGAAGTTTTCCCTGGCCTATCATCGCCCCGCCTACACCCTGAACCCCACCAACGTGGACGAATACTGCGATTACGCCCGGCTGACCGGCATCCGGGGGCTTTACCGCCAGGGCCACTCCCACGTGCTGAACCCCAAGGCGGTGGCGGCCGCCCACGCCGAATCCATGGGAAAACAGTATGAGGACTGCAATTTCATCGTGGCCCACATCGACGGCGGCGTCACCGTCAGCGCCCACGATCACGGCAAAATGATCGACGGCACCATGGGCGCGGACGGCGAAGGCCCCTTCGCCCCCACCCGCATCGGCAGCGTGCCGGTGCTGGCGCTGCTGGACTATATCGAAGCCCATTCCATTGACGACGTGCGGCGCATGTGCTCCCGCTCCGGCGGCTTCGTCAGCCTGTTCGGCACGTCCAATTCCGATACCGTTCATGGGCTGGTGGAGCAGGGCGATAAAAAGGCCATCCTGGTTTGGAACACCATGATTTATCAGATCTGCAAGCACATCGGGGCCATGAGCGCCGTGCTTTCCGGCAAGGTGGACGCCATTTTGCTCACCGGCGGCCTCATGCGGTTTGACGACATCGCCGCGGGCATCCGGGCGCGCTGCGGCTGGATCGCCCCCATCCACGTTTATCCGGGCGAAATGGAGCAGGAAGCCATGGCTTACCCGGTGCTCAAGGTGCTGCGCGGCCAGGCCAAGGCCATGCAATACAGCGGAAAAAACGTGTGGCAGGGCTTCGAGGGCGTCACGTTCTGAACCCTGCGCAAAAAACCGCCCCCGGCCCATGGAAGCGTGAAGAACGCTCCGTGAGCCGGGGGCAGTTTTTTCGTATGGACATACATATTTAATCTGCGCACAGGCTTTCCATGATCACGCGCACCGTTTCCTGAATCTGTTCCTCGGCGGAAATCGCGGCGGTTCCGTCGCCGCGCTGAACGCCGTAGCTGCCGAACTGCGCATGATTTCCGCCCTCGATCGTATATTCCACGCAGTTCGGCGGCGCATACGCCTGGCCTTGCTTCACCTTGTCCCGGTTGATGATCCGATCCTCCGATCCGATCAGCTGAATCTCCGTCAGGGTATCGGGAAGCTTTTGGGAGGGGTATGCCGCAAGCAGGATCACCCCGGAGAAATCCGACCCGTGATCCGCCGCGTACATCGCCGCCATGGCGCCGCCCAGAGAATGTCCGCCGATATACCATTCCGTATAGCCGTGGGCTTTCAGCACCTCTTCCGCCGCATTGCCGTGGAGAACCGCCAGACGGAAGGGCATTTTGACCAGGCACGCGTCCAGCCCCTGGGCCGCGAGCGCGTGCAGCAGCGGCGCGTAAGCCCTTTCCTCCACCTTCCCGCCGGGATAGAAGATCAGCGCCGCGTCCTCCGAAGGGCCGTCAAACAGCCAGCCGTACCGGGTTTCCGTGACCGCGACACTTTCGTCTGAATTCATGAAGCCAAGCGCGGCTTCGTCGGCACGGTAATACACGGAAACATAGGCAAAAAAGGACGCGGCCAAGAGAAGGATCACGGAAGCCAGAATGATCCAGCCTTTTTTCCCATTCCACTTTTTCGGCTGGGATTTCATGTGGGGAACTCGATGATGATGGATTCAAAGGGCCGCAGGCTGTAGGTGAGGCGGTGGGAATAGCCGTCGCACTCCTGCTCGCTGGCCGTCAGGGGCGGGATGCCGCCGATCTCGGCGGGGTTGCCCTGGCCGGGCAGGCTGTCGTAGGTGCTGAAAACGCGCCGGTACAGGCCGCCGAAGGGCACGCCCACGGCATAATCATGGTACGCCACCGGGGAGAAGTTGACGACCACCAGCACCGCCCCGTTGTAATCCCAGGGATTGCGGCGGATGTAGGCCAGCAGGTTCCGGTCGGCGTCGCCCTTGTTCACCCACTCGAAGATAGCGGGGTTTTTGCTGTCGCTGTGCAGGACGGGGTATTGCTTATACAGCCCCAGCAGATTGCGCACGCACTGCATCACGTCCCGGTGGCCGAATTCGTCCGCCAGATGCCAGTCGATGCTGTGCTTCACGTCCCACTCTTTTTCCTGGGCGAATTCCTGGCCCATGAACAGCAGCTTCTTGCCGGGGAAGGTGAACTGCCAGGTGTACAGGGTCTTTACCTCGCCCATCTGATCCTGGATGCCCCCCGGCGCTTTCTTCACCATGGTGCCCTTGCCGTACACCACTTCGTCGTGGCTGAGCACCAGCACAAAGTTTTCGCTGAACGCGTAATCCGCGATGTGGGTGAGCTGGCCGTGATGATACCGGCGATAGATGGGATCGAGATTCATGTACCGCAGGGTATCGTTCATCCAGCCCATGTTCCACTTGAAGGTGAAGCCCAGGCCGCCGTGCTTCACGTCCTCGGTGATGCCCCATTCGGGGGAGGAATCCTCCGCGATGAGGAAGCCGGTGGTCTTGCCGCAGACCTCGGTGTTCAGCTGGCGCAGGAAATCCATGCTTTCCAGATTGGCCCGGCCGCCGAACTTGTTGGGCCGCCATTCGGAGCGGTCATAGTCGTTATAGAGCATGGAAGCCACGGCGTCCACGCGGAGGGCGTCGATGTGGAATTCCTTGATCCAATAGATGGCGTTGGCGATCAGGAAGGAGCGCACCTCGGGCTTGCCGTGGTCAAAGGCCAAGGTGCCCCACACGGGGAATTCCCGGCGCAGGGGGTCGCTGTTTTCATAGAGGGGCGTGCCGTCGAACCAGCCCATGGCGAAAGCGTCCTTGGGGAAATGGGCGGGCACCCAGTCCAGGATCACGCCGATCCCGGCCTTATGCAGGGTGTTCACGAAGGAACGGAAGTCGTCCGGCGTGCCGTAGCGGCTGGTGGGGGCGTAATAGCCCGTCACCTGATAGCCCCAGGACAGGTCGAAGGGATGCTCGCAGATGCCCATGAGCTCCACGTGGGTGTAGCCCATGTAGGTGACGTAGTTTACCAGATCGTCCGCAAGCTGGGTATAATTGAGGAAGCCGTCCTCGTCGTCCGGGCCGCGATAGCCCTTCTTCCAGGAGCCCAAATGCACCTCGTAAATGGACATGGGCTTTTCCAGCACCTTGGTATTGTCCCGCTGGGCCTGATGGGCGTCGTCCGTCCAGGTGAAGTTATCCAGCCCCCACACGATGGAGGCGTTGTTGGGCCGCTTTTCAAACCAGAAGCCGTAGGGGTCGCTCTTAAAGCGCTTCACCCCGTCCGCGCCGGTGATCACATAGCGGTAGGCGTCGCCCTGGCCCACGTCCGCCAGGAAGCATTCCCACACGCCGCTGTCGCCTTCGCTGCGGTGCATCCACTTTTCATTTTCCCAGCCGGTCTTGGCGGTGATGACGGAAACGTACTGGGCGTTGGGGGCCCATACGTTGAACCAGGTGCCCTTCACGCCCTCCGCTTCGCCGGGATGCGCGCCCAGCTTGCGGTAAACCTCGTAGTCGGTGCCCTGATGGAACAGGAAGCTGTCGTACCCGGTGAATACTTTTCTTGCTTCGTTTTCCATGGTCATTTCCTTCCTTTTCGCTTATTTGCCCTTGGGGAGAAAAATGGCGGCGGATTGAGCTTCCAAAGAAATCCGGAATTCGCCCTCGGCCACCTGACCGACGATTTCTTCCTTTTCCCGGAAGCCCTGGCTGGTCGTGCAGAAAACGAGTTTGATCGCGGCCCCGTCCGGGATGCCCACGTCCTGCAGGGGCAGGGTGAGTTCCTGGGCGTGATCCAGATTGTTGACGGCCACCACGGCCGTGGCGTTTTCATCGAACCGGGCGTAGGCGATGAAGCCGTGGCCCGAACACAGGGGCTTTACGCTGCCGTTTTTCAGCACGGGCAGCTTGCCCCGCAGCCGGGTCAGGGCCTGGTGCAGCTTGATCAGATTGCGGTTTTCATGGCCCCAGGGATAGGTGCGGCGGTTGTCCGGGTCGGTCCAGCCCACCTGGCCCGCCTCGTCGCCGTAATAGATTGTCGGCGCACCTG
>CACWWM010000213.1 GCA_902764565.1 uncultured Eubacteriales bacterium | reverse complement strand
CAGGTGCGCTATTCCTATTGGCAGCCCTACGACGAAACCCGTTCCGTGGTGCGCTTCGCCACCAGCTGGGCCACCCGGGAGGAGGACGTGGACACGCTGATCGAAAAAGTCAGGGAAAGCAAAAACTAATAAAGTTTTTCATCAATTTTCGTCTTTTCCCCCTTGCATTTCGGGGCGGGCAGGACTACAATATTTGTTTGCGCGAGAGCGCAAGAGAGGATGAGCGCACGGGCGAAGCCGTGGCGCGTCCCGCCGCTTCCGCATGGAAAAGCGGCGGGCATCGAAAAAGAAAGATGAGCGCACGGGCGAAGCCGTGGCGCGTTCCGCCGCTTCCGCATGGAAAAGCGGCGGGCATCGAAAAGGGAGGGAAAATCATGCAGGTATTCGTATTCGTTTTGAACCGAACCGAGCATTTGGAAAACCTGTTGCAGTCCTTTGCCGATCACGGCCTGCGGGGCGCCACCGTGCTGGACAGCAAGGGCATGGCCCGCATCCTGCACACCGAGGATGAAATGCCCATCTTCTACGGCCTGCGCGCCATTCTGGAGCCGGAACGCCGCAGCAGCAAGACCATTTTCATGGTGCTGAAGGACGAGCAGGTGGATATCGCGCGGCAGGTGGTCAATGAAGTGACCGGCGGGCTGGACGTGCCCGACAGCGGCATCATGTTCGCCCTGCCGCTGACCATGGTGGAAGGACTGGAAAAGAAGAAATGAACATTCTGCTGCTGATCGGTATTGCCATGGCGGCGGGCCTGCTGGTGAGCCGCGGCGCCCGGGCCGTGAAATTGCCCAACGTAACGGCTTTCCTGGTGGCCGGCCTGATCATCGGGCCCTGCGTGGCGGGCATTATTTCCAAGGAACAGGCGGAGTCCATGGGCGTGATTTCCGAAGCGGCCCTGGGCTTTATCGCCTACGCTATCGGCGGCGAATTCAAATTGGCGTACCTGAAAAAAATCGGCAAAGCGCCTTTGACCATCACCGCTTTCCAGGGCCTTACCACGGCGATCTGCGTGGACGTGGGCCTGATCGCCTTTGGGGTGGACGTGCCCCTGGCCCTGCTGCTGGGTGCCATCGCCTTAGCCACGGCCCCTGCCGCCACCCTGATGGTGGTGCGGCAGTACAAGGCTCACGGCCCCGTGACCCAGATGCTGCTGCCCGTGGTGGCCATGGACGACGCTTTGGGCCTGATGGTGTTCAGCATTTCCGCCTCCGTGGCCCAGGGGATGCTGGGCGGCGAAATCACCGTGCAGAGCATGGTGCTCACCCCCATCATCGAAATCGTGGGCAGCATCGCCTTGGGCGGGGCCTTGGGCTGGCTGCTGGCCTTCGGGGCGCGCTTCTTTGCCAGCCGGGGCAACAAGCTGGCCCTGTCCATCGCCCTGGTGCTGGCGGGCGTGGGTCTGTGCGATATGTGGAATCTGTCCTCCCTGCTGGTGTGCATGATGATCGGCGCGGTGATGGTGAATCTAAGCCAGGTGCATGAGGTGCTCATGGAGCAGTGCGACCGGTTCACGCCGCCCCTGTTCCTGCTGTTCTTCGTGCTGTCCGGCGCGGATCTGGATTTGTCCGTGCTGCCCAGCGTGGGCCTGATCGGCGTGGGCTACCTGCTGCTGCGCTGCATCGGCAAATGGGGCGGCACCATGCTGGGGGCCGTCTGCGTGAAAGCGGACAGCAACATCAAAAAGTATCTGGGCCTCACCCTGCTGCCCCAGGCCGGCGTCGCCATCGGTATGGCAAGCCTGGTGGCTGCCCGCTTCCCCACCCTGGGCACACAGGTGAATACCATCGTGCTGGCGGGCGTGCTGGTGTTTGAACTGATCGGCCCCATCATCACCAAGATCGCTTTGACCCGGGCGGGGGAAATCACCCCGGGCAAATAAAAACGGTATCATCAAGCGGCCTCGGAGGCGTTGCTTCCGGGGCTGCGCTTTTTTTGTCGCCAGAAAAAAACACAAGGGGCAGTTTGGGCCCCCTGTGTTTTCTTTCGGCTGTTTATATCACCACGCGGTTTTTTCCGCCGGTTTTGCCGGCGTACAGCTTGGTGTCGGCTTCATTGATCCATTCGTCGATGCTTTGTCCGGGTGCGAACCAGGCGGCCCCGATGGTGACGGTGATGCGGAGCGAAACGTCCTCGTACCGGAACGGATAGGCCGCCACCGTTTTTCTCAGGCTTTCCAGCACCTGGGCAGGGTCGGTTTCGTTCAGCTTTCCCGCCAGGAGAAACTCCTCTCCGCCCCATCTGCATGCCGCGATATGGGACGGGAGATCCATAATCAGCTTCGCTATGGACGAAAGCACATAGTCGCCGCAGTTGTGGCCGTAGGTATCATTGACGTTTTTAAAGCCGTCGATATCCGCAATCGCGATCCAGTAGCGGACATCAGCGCTCATTTTCCTGAAGAAATCAGACATGTAGTATCGGTTCGGCAGGCCGGTCAGTTTATCGTGGAGCACCTCATTGGTCAATTCTTCCTGGGAGCGCGTGGCAATATAAACAAAATACCGAAGAATAGGAAGCACGACGCCAAACAGGATGACCGCCCAGGAAATTCTGAGGAAGAATTCAACGTCGGAGGGAAGCTGATACGGCGCGGGGCGGATATGATCGATCACAAGCGGCACCAAATACGCGAGCACGGCGGCCGGGGCGAGAAAAACGGCGGGCGTGCAGGCTACATGCATGGATTTCCCGATATACTCGGCGTAAAACAGCAAAACGCAGATGCCGATCAGCGTAATCTGAAAATCACTGTTCCAGCCGGTATAGTACTCCGCCAGCCCCATATGCAGGCATATCTCCAAAAAGGAAGCGACGACGAAGCCGCGAAGGTGGTCGCGGTGAATCAGGAACAGCATGGCGCAGTAAAAAGCGATGCTGCACAGATTGACCGCGCACATGGGCATGACGCCGGACTGCCTGAAAATACAGAACATAACGATGTGCACAGCAAGAAACAGCGCCGCCATAAAATAGGACAGCTTTTTGAACTGCTTGAACGAAAGCGAACTGTGCATGCCGGTTCCTCCACAGAATCATGAATAACGGACAGACCGAAGGGCTGGCCTCCCCTCCTGCAAATATTACCATAGCTCCGGAGCGGGGTCCACACCGTTTTTTCTGTCAGGGGGAGCGGGTTGCTTTCTCCTGCAGGCCGCTTTGTCACTCGATTGCCAAATGGACGCTGCTGAAAGTGACGCTGGCGTTTCTTACTGCATAGAAGCCCACATATATGCTGTCGGCGTCCACGGCGGTGAGGGGATAATCAAACCCGGCGGATACGGTTTCATCGCCGTAAGAGAGGGTAAAGCCGTCGGCTGAGCCAACCAGCTTCAAATTCACTTCCGCCCCTTCGCTCAGGTCGATGGCGGTTTTCGGCGCGCCGCCCACCAGGCCGCCGTTCTTGCGGCCGAAGTTCACGATGGCACCCTGATTCCGGGAACCGACGGCCACATAATCGCCCATGGTGAGGGCTGTATAGGAGTCGATATACAGATCATCCCGGGCCATCAGGCCGAAGGACACCTGATTGTTGGCGGTAAACCGGTTGATTTTCGCCGTGGCGGTGAGGGTGAATTTGGTTCCGGCGGGCAGCTTCACATAATAGAACATCAGGCCGTCGCTGCCGCTGGCGATTTTGCCGCAGTTGTTGGCCGCGCTCAGGGTAAGCGCGCCGTCCTCCACGGCGGCGGTGAAGTTATCCCCGGTAATCTTGCCGCTGCCGCCTACGTCGCCAAACACCGTGCCGCGCCACAGGGTCCCGTCCGCATCGGCAAAGGCGGGCCAAGGCACGGCGTTCATCTGTTCCTCGGTGGGCGCTTTGTAATCCGGCACCGCATAGTCCGGGTTGACGGAAGCGGCGAAGCAGGCGTCATAATCGGGCCGCGCTTTGTTCAGGCTGTAAGCGTACAGCTTCGGCGCGGTTTCCCGGGCCAGGACGGAAATGAGCCAGGCGTTCAGCTTCGCGCCGTAGCGGTTGGTGTGGGTTTGATCCAGACCGGCGGGGACGAGGGTTTCCCCGTCCTCAGCGTACTTCGCGCCAGTAAAGGAATGCAGCCATTGGGCATCCTGATCCATGGCGATGTTTTCAAGAATCGTCGCTTCGGTAAGATCGACGTATTCGATGGCAACGCCTTCCGCCTGCAAAGCCTTCACCATGTCCAGAATGGCCTGGGCATAGCTGCCGCCGGGGAAGACTGTATCGCCGATGGCAGCATCGGCGGTGACATGGCCAGCCGTTCCCGCGTAGCTTTCCAGGGTATTCTCCTTGGTCAGCCTTGCGATGGGGGTGCACACCACCGGAATCACGCCCCGCTCGATGGCGGGCAGGATATAATGCGTATACAGGCTGTTGGCGAAGCTGCCGGGGGTTCTGTAATCGCCGGTGGGATCGGTAAAGCGGGCGGCCTCGGTCTTTTCATCGTTGTGGCCAAAGCCGATGATCAGGAAGTTTTCCGTATCCGCGTCGCCTAAGGCGGGAATGAGCGCGCTGCCGTTCAGCAGGGTTTCATACTTGCTGGACGCACCGGATCGGGCCAGGTTATACACGCTGGCGTTAAAATAGCTGGCGATTTCCTCGCCGTACCCTTCCCGGGGCAGGTAGTAATGATCGTTGAAAGCGGAAACCGTGGAATCGCCCACCACCCAAACGGTGGCCTCGCGCTGACCCCACGCGCTGCCCTTGGCCCCGGCGGCATATTCGGAACGGGCAAAATCGGTGAGCAGCAGCAATCCGTGCATCTCGATGGAGCCGTCCTCCTTCCGCTCGGGCGCAGCAGAGGTATCCAGGCTGACGAACCAATCCGGGCTGACGGCTGCGCCCAGGGTATTCAGGCTCGCGGTCTTTTCCGTGTCCCAGGCGGCGGTGTTGCCGGTGTACAGGGCGATATTGTGGCTGCCGTTGTTGAAGCTGGTGCAGTTGCGGGCCGTGATATCCGGGCAGGAGTTGGAGTCGATGCCTTTCGCCTTGTTTTCATAGGCGATAGAATTGATCAGCGTATGGCCGCCCGGCAGGTTGGAGCCGCCCAGCTTGAAGCCGTTGCCGTTGCCTGCTTCCATCAAAACGGAATCGCCGAAGGTGAGGGAGCCGTTTTCATCGCAGAACACGTCCGCGTGAACGAAGCTCTTGGCGGAGCCGCCCTCCTGAACCCGGATGTAACCGTTCATGCAGGCCAGGCTGTTTTTGATGATGACCGGGCTGATCTGGCCGGTGGCGATCTTGGCGAACAGATCCCATCCGTCGTCCGCGTTATATGCGGCGATGCAGCCGTCAAACACGTTGCCCTGGCCCGTGGTCAGCTTGGCGGCAAAGCCGTCGGCGTCCTCCAGCGCTTTGTCGGCGTTGTTCATGGCGGTGCAGTTTTTGATGAGGTTGAAAGCGGGCCACAGGCTCTTTTCGTCCGAAGAACTGCCGGATACCTGCAATCCGGTGGTGCCGTTGTTGAAGAAATTCATGCGCTCCAGGGTACAATGGCTGCCCGCCAGCTGCATGCCGGGCAGACCGTTTTTGGTTTTGGTCACGTTGATTCTGGAAATATTCCAATAGTCGCCCCATACCTTAAAGCCCCGGCCGGTTCCGCCAAAGTCCAGGGTGGCGAATTTTCCGTCCGCGGTGGTCATGGTAATAGGATTGTGCAAAGCGCCATTGCGGCCCCGGCACACGGTCAGCTCCGCGTCGGCCAGATCATACACGGCGCTTTCCAGCAGGATGGTCTGGCCCGGGGCTGCGTAATCCAGCGCGGTCTGGATATCCACGGCGTCGTCCATGGACGCGCCGGTGTTTTCCGCCGCGCCGTCCGGCTTCACGTAAATCACGCCGTCCCGGCCCAAGGCCCGTTGCAAGACGGTCCTGAAAATGGTA
>CACWWM010000212.1 GCA_902764565.1 uncultured Eubacteriales bacterium | reverse complement strand
TCCCGGCTTTCTAAGGGCCAGAAGCTGTCGAACCTCCATAAAACCCAGCGTGGCGGGCAGCGCTTGTTTGGAATACCCGCTCAAGCTATTTCGCCAAGTGGGGGTCCAGGGGCGTCACGCCCCTGGTCGGGAGTTTGGGGGCGGAAGCCCCCAACGTATCCCCCCTCAACAAATTCCAATTTGTAATTCTTGCGTAAGCCGTGGGCGAATCCATTCCCCGCGTTTACTTTTCGCCTGCGGTATGATAAAATACGAAACGAAATCCATCATAAAGGCAGGGTGAGCATGCTTTACCGATCCATGACCGTTTTTCTCGCGTTCCTGCTGGTTTGGTGTGCGGCCTCCGCCTCCATGGCGGACGTCACCTTTACGGACACCCGCTTTCAGGGAGACTATTCCACGGAAAACCTGGACGCGATCATTGAGGAATACGAGCTGTACGACTGCTGGTACTGGACGACGCAGCGAAGAGTATACCAGGATTACCACGGGCAGGAAGGGAAAAAGGGCTGGACGCAAACCAGCAAAGATCGGTTTGATCCCTTCATTTACTCGTGGGGCTGGTTTGGCTATCGCTGGAACTGGGACGAGCTGGACGAATCCATGCCCAACCGGTACGGCTGGGGAGAGTGCTTCGGCTTCTGCCAGTTTTTGGGCTATCTTTTATCCGGCGAGCGCAACCCCCACGGAAACTGGGCCGCCTTTGAATCGGTGTTCCAGGCCGGCGGCCTGAAGCCCGGCGATATCGTGCGGGTGGAATATACCGACAAAAGCGGCCTGCATCAGCACAGCGCCATGGTGTACAGCGTGGACGAGGAAGAAGGAACGGCGCTGTTTTTGCAGGTATCCGGCGCCAATTACAACCGCATTTATACCCGCCGGGGCTTTACCGGCGGGGGCTTGGGCGGCACCGTGAAGGTGGCGGATATCGCCAGGTGCCCCGGCCTGCGCATTCTGCGGGCGGAAGAAAACCTGGGCGGCGTCTATCCGCCGGGCTGGAAACCGAAAAATTAGGCTGATTTCTCTTATTGCCGCCTTTCGGGCGGCTTTTTTGTTTGCCACGATTTTTAACATTTCTCCGTCAAAAGTTATGTTTCATGCATTGCGGGGCCTATGAAACAACGGTATAATCTTGCCGAGGTGGGAAAAGTATGATTGGTGAGAACATTCAGTTTTTACGGAAAAAGCGAAACCTGACCCAGGAGGCCCTGGCGGAGCAGCTGGGCGTATCCCGCCAGACGGTGGCCAAATGGGAAGCCGGGGAAAGCGCCCCGGACCTGGACGCGGCGGCGCGGCTGAGCCGGACCTTCGACGTTTCCCTGGACGATTTGATTTCCACGCCGGCGGAGGTTCCTCCGCCCGAATTTGCCAAGGGCAAGCATGTGTTCGGGCTGGTCACGGTGGGCGACAAGGGCCAAATCGTGATCCCGGTGCAGGCCCGACGGGTGTTCCATATCTCCCCCGGCGATCAGCTGATGGTGCTGGGGGACGAGGAACGGGGCCTGGCCCTGATGGACGCCCGATTCTTTCTGAAAATCGCGGAGGTGATTCGCAATGGCGAAAAATGACGCGCCCCTGTCCGTAAGGGGCCTGTGCAAGAAATATCCGGCATTCACGCTGGACAGACTTAGCGCCCGGGGCCATTACCGGCTTCATCGGGCGCAACGGCGCGGGCAAAACCACCACGCTGAATTCCATCCTGTCCTTCATCAGGCCAGACGGGGGCGAGGTGCTGTTCTCCGGCCTTTCCATGGCGCAGCACGCGGCGGAAATCAAGCAAAAAATCGGCTTCGTTTCGGCGGGCATGACCTATTATACCGGCAAAAAGCTGAAAACCATCACGGACGTGACCCGCTCCTTCTATCCCGCCTGGGACGATGGCGCCTATCAAAAATACATGCGCCGCTTCGGCCTGGACGAAAGCAAAACCCCCGCTGCCCTGTCCAACGGCATGAAAATCAAGTACGCCTTGGCCCTGGCCCTGTCCCACGGGGGATCGCTTCTGCTGCTGGACGAGCCCACCAGCGGCCTGGATCCGGTGAGCCGGGAAGAGCTGATCGAAATTTTCCTGTCCCTCAGGGACGAGGGGAAAACCATTCTGTTTTCCACTCACATCACCTCCGACCTGGATAAGTGCGCCGACCGCATCCTGTTCCTGCAAAAGGGAAAACTCACCGCCGACAGCGCCCTGAACGATTTCATCGGCGCGTACCGGCTGGCAGCCTATACGGGCAGTGTGCCGGAGGCCGCCGCGCCCTGCGCGCTGGGCACGTGCCGCACAAAAGACGGCTGCACCGCCCTGTTCAGGCGGGAGGACGCGGAACGGATGGCTCTCGACTGCCGCCAGCCAGACCTGGAAGAAATCATGGTGCATCTGGAAAAGGAGGAGGCAAAATGAATCTGCTGAAAAAGGAATTCCGCCTGTGCATGCACCCCACCGCGCCCATGATGCTTGCCTTAAGCGCCCTGGTCCTGGTGCCCGCTTACCCCTACGCCATCACCTGCTTTTACATGACGTTGGCCATTTTCTTTACCTGTCTTACCAGCCGGGAAAACCACGACGCGGCGTATACCGCCTGCCTGCCCGTATCCCGGCGGGATATGGTGCGGGGCCGCATGCTGCTTTCCTGCATCCTGGAACTCGTGCAGTTGCTGGCCTGCTTAGGCTTCGTTTTCCTGCGGCCCCTGACCGGCAGCACGGAAAACAGCGCGGGCATGGACGCCAACATCGCCGTGATCGCCGAAGGGCTGATCGTGTTCGCTCTGTTCAACGTGCTGTTCTTCCCCCGCTGGTACAAGGACATCACCAAGGTGGGCCCGCCCTTCATCCTCGCCGGGGCGGCTGTGTTCCTGTATATCACCCTTTCTATCGTGTCCGCCTTTGCCGTGCCCTTCGTCCGGGACGTGCTGGACACCCCCGACCCCGAACACCTGACGGAAAAGCTGATCTTCCTGGCCTGCGCCGGGGCGCTTTACGCCGCGCTCACGCTGATCAGCTTCCGTTTGTCCGTCCGCCGGTTTGAACGGGTGGATTTGCAGCTGTGAAGCGGGGCTGGTATTTCTGGGGGAAACCGCTCTTTGATGTTTCTTCGCACAGCCTGCGCTTTGCTTGCCCGTGCTTCCGTTCTATATCACTT
Organism: uncultured Eubacteriales bacterium; assembly: GCA_902764565.1. Classification (GTDB taxonomy): domain Bacteria; phylum Bacillota; class Clostridia; order Christensenellales; family Aristaeellaceae; genus RUG563. Next base: position 6,733 of record CACWWM010000212.1, on the reverse strand, counting down.
GGTTGGCATCGCGCCACGCGGCTGAACCCGCGTGGCTGTTGAGCGGTTTCCCCCAGCCCCCCCTTCCGAGAAAGCCATAAGGAAAGCCTGCTTTATTTCTTCTGTTTTTCTTGTTATATCAATGAGACGGGGTACTTTCTATTTGTTCAGACAAATAAACACCGCCCGCGCCGGATTCTCTCCAGCACGGGCGGTTTGTATAGCTTCTCTTAGAACTGCTGCATATCCTCGATATACTGCTTCAGCTCGGCAACGGGGATGCGCTTCTGTTCCATGGTATCGCGGTCGCGGACGGTGACGGTGCCGGTTTCTTCGGTCTCGAAGTCCACGGTGATGCACACGGGGGTGCCCACTTCGTCCTGACGGCGGTAGCGCTTGCCGATGGAGCCGGTCTCGTCGTAATCCACCATGAAGTACTTGCTCAGCTCTTCATGGATCTGGGTGGCCAGGCCGCCCAGCTTGTTCTTTTGCAGGGGCAGCACGGCGGCCTTGAAGGGCGCCAGGGCGGGATGCAGGTGCAGCACGGTGCGCACGTCGCCGCCCTCCAGCTCTTCTTCCTCGTAAGCGTTGCACAGGAACGCCAGCGTCACGCGGTCCGCGCCCAGGGAGGGCTCGATCACGTAGGGGATGTAGCGCTCGTTGGTCACGGGGTCGATGTATTCCATGGATTCGCCGGAGGTGTTCTGGTGCTGGGTCAGGTCGTAATCCGTGCGGTCGGCAATGCCCCACAGCTCGCCCCAGCCGAAGGGGAACAGGAATTCAAAGTCCGTGGTGGCCTTGGAATAGAAGGCCAGTTCTTCCTTGCTGTGGTCGCGCAGGCGCAGGGCTTCTTCCTTGATGCCCAGCTTCAGCAGCCAATCCCGGCAGTAGCCCCGCCAATAATCGAACCATTCCAGATCGGTGCCGGGCTTGCAGAAGAATTCCAGCTCCATCTGTTCAAATTCGCGGATGCGGAAAATGAAGTTGCCGGGGGTGATTTCGTTGCGGAAGCTCTTGCCCACCTGGGCCACGCCCATGGGCAGCTTGCGCCGGGTGGCGCGCACGATGTTCTTAAAGTTCACAAAAATGCCCTGGGCGGTTTCGGGGCGCAGATAGATTTCGTTGGCGCTGTCCTCGGTAACGCCCTGGTGGGTTTTGAACATCAGGTTGAACTTGCGGATGCCGGTAAAGTCCTTCTTGCCGCAGGTGGGGCACACGATGTCGTGCTCGGCGATGAAGCTTTCATACTGCTCGTTCGTCCAGCCGTCGGCCTGGATTTCCTGGCCGTGTTCCTTGCCCCAGTCCTCGATCAGCTTGTCCGCCCGGAAGCGGGCCTTGCAGGCGCGGCAGTCCATGAGGGGATCGTTAAAGGTGCCCACGTGGCCGGAGGCAACCCACACCATGCGGTTCATCAAAATGGCGCTGTCCAGGCCCACGTTGGTTTTGCTTTCCTGAACGAACTTTTTCAGCCAGGCTTTTTTCACGTTGTTCTTGAATTCCACGCCCAGGGGGCCGTAGTCCCAGCTGTTCGCCAGGCCGCCGTAAATTTCGCTGCCCGGAAAAATAAAGCCCCGCACCTTGCACAGAGCCACTAACTTGTCCATCGTAAGCTGACCCATTTCAAATCATTCCTTCCTTAAAATGTACGCTTCATTATCGCCATTTCGGGGGGTTTTGTCAAGGAAAAGTTTGCTTTCCCCGCGCCTTGCGGCGAATCGTCGAAATTTTTCGATTCGGAAGGAATTTTGGAAATAAAGCAGTATATAAAATATGTACAGATGTGCTTATCCAAATCAATACTGTATTTGAAATACATACGTACTGCTTGGGAAGAAGCGTTTGCGGAGGAAAAAAGCGGTGACGATCGAAGCGTTGGAGGCATACGGCGCCGATGTGAAAGCCGGGCTGGCCCGCTGCATGGGCATGCAGGATTTTTACCTGCGCCTGGTGGGCATGGAGCTGACGGACGAAAATTTCGATAAGCTGGACCGCGCCCTGGCTGCCCAGGACAGCCGGGAAGCCTTCGAGGCGGCCCACGCCTTAAAAGGCGCGGTGGGCAATTTGGGGCTGACGCCGCTTTTTACGCCCTTGTGCGAAATCACCGAGCGCCTGCGCCGGCCCGCGGCGGAACGCGTGATTACAGGTAAAAGGATTGAGGGGTATGGTTCTTGCGTCCATTTTGTATGCAGAAGTTTATTTGGTCTGCATGATCGTGGTGGGGCTGCTGCTGGTTTGGAGTCTGCGCAGCGAATCCCGTTCTTCCTCCGAACAGTGGCAGATCCGCATGCTGAGCGGTTTTCTGGCCTGCTTCGGCGCCAATTTGCTGTTTTCGGTGTTCCAGGCGCTGTTTGCCGGCGCGGGATGGAGCATCGGCGTCCTGTACGCGTTCAAATCGCTGTATTATCTTTTGCTCATCGTGGGCACCTATTTCTGGTGCGGCTACGCGGAAACGGAGCTGCGCAGCGGTCTGCACGCCAACCGGCTGATGAACCTGCTGTTTATCCTGCCCTTTTTGGTGCCGGCGATCCTGGTGGTGGTCAACCTGTGGACCCACACGCTTTTCGAGATCGACGAAGCCGGGCAGTATCACCGCCACGGTCTGTACCATTGGTATATGCTGTCCCTGACGATCCTCACCGTGACCTGCAGCGGCAGGCATTTCACCCGCTCCTTCCGGGAGTCCGACCCCGTGCGCAGGGCCCATATGCTGCTCACCGCTTCCTTCCCGTTGAGCCTTTTGCTTGCCTGGGGCGTATCCCAGGTGGGCGAACAGATCCCCGTGGTGTGCGTGTGCATTATGGTGGAACTGCTGTGCCTGTACGTGGGCACCACCAAGCAGCAGATTTCCCTGGATAAGCTGACCCAGGTGAACAACCGGCAGAACCTGATTTCCTATCTGGACTACAAGCTGGCCACCCACGAAAGCCGCATGTTCCTGCTGATGATCGACCTGGACGATTTCAAAACCATCAACGATACCTACGGTCATTTGGAGGGCGACAGGGCCCTGATCTTGGTGGCCCAGGCACTGAAGGAAGCCTGCGGCTCCTATAAGCTGCGGCCCTACATCGCCCGGTACGGCGGCGACGAATTCATGGTGATCACGGAAGGCACCCGCAGCGAAGCGAACGAGCTGTGTGAAAACATCCGGCGGCTGATCCGCGAAAAGCAGGATAAGGACGCGCCATACATCGTAAAAGCCAGCATCGGCCTTGCGGAATGCACCTGCGGCATGAATCCCGACGACCTGATCCTGGCGGCGGACGAAGAAATGTACCGCATCAAAAAGGAGCGCAAGGCCGCCAAGACGGCGGCGGAAGAATCGTAAAAATGTAAACTGCCGACAGCAGAAACGCATTGCGGACGATTGTCGTTTTCACTTTCGTCTTTCCATAAAAAATCTCCGGCACAGCTTTGTAAGCCGTACCGGAGGTTTTTCATTGTTCCCGATTATTTCGCGTATTCGGTGCTGCGGGTTTCGCGGATCACGTTCACGCGGATCTGGCCGGGATATTCCATTTCCTTTTCGATGCGCTTGGCGATTTCCTTGGCCATCACCTTGGTGCCCTCGTCGGTCACATCCTCGGGCTTGACCATGATGCGCACCTCGCGGCCGCTCTGGATGGCGAAGCACTTTTCCACGCCGGAGAAGGAATTGGCGATCTCTTCCAGCTTGGTCAGGCGCTTGATGTAGTTCTCCAGGCTCTCGCGGCGCGCGCCGGGCCGGGCAGCGCTGATGGCGTCGGCGGCCTGCACCAGCACGGCTTCCACCGTCTGGGGCTCCACGTCGTTGTGGTGGGCCAGGATGGCATGGATCACGTCGGGGCTCTCGTGGTACTTCCGGGCCAGCTCGCCGCCCAGGGATACGTGGGTGCCCTCCTGCTCGTGGTCCACGGCCTTGCCGATATCGTGCAGCAGGCCCGCGCGCTTGGCCAGGGCCACGTCGGCCCCCAGCTCGGCGGCCATGAGGCCTGCCAGGTGGCTGACCTCGATGGAATGCTTCAGCACATTCTGGCCGTAGCTGGTGCGGTACTTCATGCGGCCCAGCAGCTTCACCAGCTCGGGATGGATGCCGTGCTGGCCGGTTTCAAACACGGCCTGCTCGCCAGCCTCGCGGATCTGGTTTTCCACTTCTTTCTTGGCCTTTTCCACGCACTCCTCGATGCGGGCGGGGTGGATGCGGCCGTCCATGATGAGCTTTTCGATGGCCAGCCGGGCGATTTCACGCCGGACGGGATCGAACGCGGACACGATCACCGCTTCGGGGGTATCGTCGATGATCAGATCGACGCCGGTGGCGGTTTCCAGGGCGCGGATGTTGCGGCCCTCGCGGCCGATGATACGGCCCTTCATATCGTCGTTGGGCAGGTTGATGACGGATACCGTGGTTTCCGCCACATGATCGGCGGCGCATTTCTGAATGGCCAGGGCGATAATGTTCCGGGCTTTCTTTTCGCCCTCCTCCTTGGCGCGGCTTTCAATATCCCGCACGGTGGCGGCGGCGTCGTGAAACGCTTCCTTCTGCACCCGGTCGATCACCATTTGCCGGGCCTCGTCCTGGGTCATGGTGGCGATGCGTTCCAGCTCGGCCACCTGCTTTTCCCGGATCTCCCGGGCTTCGTCCTCCAGCTTCTGAACGTCGGCGTATTTATCGTTCAGGCTTTCCTCGCGCTTGTCCAGGTTTTCCTTGCGCTTATCCAATTGGGCTTCCCGCTTGTCCAGGGTTTCTTCCCGCTGCTCGATGCGGCGCTCGCCCCGCTGCATTTCGGTGCGCCGGGCGCGGCTTTCCTTGTCCAGCTCGCTCTTTAAGTGCAGGATTTCTTCCTTGGCTGCCAGGATCATTTCTTTCTTATTGTCTTCCGCTTTCCGCGTGGCTTCGTCCAGCAGCTTTTTGGCGTATTCCTCGGTGCGCCCGATCTTCTTTTCCGCTACGTTTTTGCGGTAGAAAAATCCGCCCAGGCCGCCCGCGGCCAGCGCCGCCACGATCAGCAGAATCCATACGAATGGTTGCATATGCGTGTTCGTCCTCCTTCCTGTAAATTTTCTCAGTTCGTTTGTTTGATTGCAATGTGATGGCCTTTGTATGCGAAAAACCGCACGAAACAAGACCGTTGTTTCGCACGGCAAAGCTGAATCCCGATACCGCGTGCTTTTTTGCACGCAAGCATACACACACCCAAACACAACGGCGCGGGGAAAATGCCAAGGGCATCTCCGCGCCCTATGGAAAAGCGGCAAACGCCTGCAAAAGAATACGGAAAAAGCAACCCTGTATCCGAAAACAGCTTCCCGGCGCCGCAAAACAGCGCCTTTTTCAGCCGTACATACATATTTTACACTTTTGTAACGATTATGTCAAGAGAAACAGGAAGTAAAATCCAAATGTTTCTGATAAAAAAGTCGCCCTGGGGCCTCCGCGGCCCCAGTCCCCGCGCCAAAGGACTTCGTCCTCTGGACACCATCAGGCGAATTGGCAGAATCGAAAAACGGACAACTTCCGCCTGTCGCTGGAGGATACGAAAATTGGAAGGCTTCTGGCCCAAGAAAGCCAGGAAAATCCCCTGGGGCAAGCTCGCTTTCCCCAGGGGATTATTCCTCGGCTTTCCCCGGATGCAAAGCATCCGGGTTGGCGGCTTTCAGCCGCCGGGCCAGAAGCACAGCGGCGGCTCGATTGGCCGTTCTCTCAAAGCATCAGCGGGAAGTTGTCGTTTTTCCCCGTCGCGTTATTTCCGCAGGAGCAGGGTCCAGGGAGGTCACCTCCCTGGTGGAGGTTTGGAGGCAAAGCCTCCAAGGGCTCCTAAAGCATCAGGCGTTCAGCGCCGCCACGATGTTGGGCAGCTCCTGATCCACTTTGTCGTTGTCCAGCTGGCAGGTGCCGGCGTTGTGATGGCCGCCGCCGCCGTATTTCAGGCACAGCTCGCCGATATCGGCCTGGGAAGCCTTGTTCACGATGGATTTGCCGATCATGACGGCGGTGTTCTGCTTCTGGAAGCCCCAGGCCACGTGCACGGAAATCTGGGCTTCGGGATAGAGGGCGTAGATCATGAAGCGGTTGCCCGCGTGAATGATTTCTTCATTGCGCAGATCCAGCACCACCACCTTGCCTTCCAGCCGGGCCAGGCGCTTTAACTGCTCCTTGAACAGCTCCGCCTGCTGGAAGTACAGATCCACACGCTCCTTCACGTCGGGCAGCTCCAGAATTTCGTCGATGGTATGATTCATGCAGTAGCCGATCAGTTCCATCATCAGGTCATAGTTGGAAATGCGGAAATTGCGGAAGCGGCCCAGGCCTGTGCGGGGGTCCATCAGGTAATGCAGCAGCACCCAGCCCTTGGGGTTCAGGATTTCTTCCAGGGAAAAATCGGCGCTGTCCCCCTTGTCCACGGCGGCCATGAGATCGTCGCTGATATGGGGAAAGGTGGCTTTTCCGCCGTAATAATCGTACACCACGCGGGCGGCGCTGCGGGCGGTGGGATCGATAATCAGCTTGCCGCCGGTCTCCTGGGCTTTCAGCCGGTCCATTTCGGATTCGTGGTGGTCAAAGGCCAGATCCACCCGGGGATCGTAGGGCAGATTGGTGGTGATATCGTTCTTGGACAGCTCGACTTTGCCGTCCTGCACGTCCTTGGGATGCACGAACTTGATCTGGTCGATCAAGCCCAGCTCCCGCATCATCATGGCGCATGCCAGCCCGTCGAAATCGCTGCGGGTCACGAGCCTTTTTTTCTGTTCTTCCATGTGATCGAACCTCCTG
>CACWWM010000211.1 GCA_902764565.1 uncultured Eubacteriales bacterium | reverse complement strand
AAATGAAATCCTGATGCTGCTGCGGGCGTCGCGGAAGCGGCGGGGGGACGTGAGCCTGTCCGACCCGGTGGGGACGGATGGGGAGGGAAACGATATTTCCTTCGCGGATATCCTGGGCACGGAGGCCGGGTTCGTGGAGGACGAAGCCCTGCGCCGGGTGACGCTCAAACAGGTGCGGCAGATCGTGAAAACGCTGCCGAAAAAGGAACGGCTGGTGATCGAAATGCGCTACGGCCTGCTGGACGGCGCGGCCCATCCCCAGCATGAAGTGGCCGCCGTGCTGGGCATTTCCCGCAGCTATGTATCGCGCATGGAGAAGCGCGCGCTGGAAATGCTGCGGCAGGGGCTGGAAACGGATTGAACGAAAAACGCGCTTTCGCTGGCAAATTGGCTGTGCGGAAGCGCGCTTTCTGTTTGCGTCAATATTCGCCCATATCGATCTTTTTCTGGATGATCCCGGCGTAATCGTGGCCGGTTTTTTCGGTGATTTCGGGGTTCTGGGGATGGTGGATATTGAACAGCACGCCCTGATCGCCCGTTCTGTCGGTAAGGTATGCCTCGTCGATATGCACGCCGATCACTTCCAGGCAAATGAGGGCGTGATCGTCGCCGGGGACGATTTCCTTTTCCCACAGATACCGGCATTCCAAATTCATGAAGCACTCGTCCACCATGGGCGCGTCCACCCAGGAAGCGGGGCAGGGGGTCAGGCCGGAGGCGGAAATTTCGTCCGCTTCCGGCTGATTGTTTTTGATGGTGGCCATGCACTTGTCAAAGCTCGCCGCGGACACGAAGTTGATCACGGCTTCCTTTTTCTCCTGCAGGGTGGCGTACAGGTGGCCGTTTTTGTTCACGCTGCCCAGGATGGCATAGAAGCCCTTGCCCCGGTTGGCGCTGGTGAAGGTGGCCCAGGACTGCATGCAGGCGTTGGGCTGGCCGTTCTGCTTATAGGTGGTCACCAGAAGCAGGGGCGAAGGGACGGTGGCGACGAATTCTTTCCACGAAAAGCCCCACGCCTGGGACGCTTCCGCATACGTGCCTTTCAGGGATTCGGGCATTTCTTTGTAAGCATATTTCATTTTGCTTCTCCTTTGGCCTTTATCAGGCGGCGCAGGGTTTCGTACAGGCGATCCGGCTCCACGGGCTTGGAAAGGTGGGCGTTCATGCCCGCCTGCAGGGAACGCTGCACGTCTTCGTCGAAGGCGTTGGCGGTAAGGGCGACGATGGGGATCGTCCGGGCGTCGGGCCGATCCAGGGCGCGCAGGGTGCGGGCAGCTTCCAGGCCGTCCATGACGGGCATGCGCACGTCCATGAGCACCGCGTCGTAATACTTTTCGGGATGGCTTGCGAACATGTCCACGGCGATCCGGCCGTTCTCCGCATGCTCCGCCGAAACGCCCTCCATATCCAGCAGATCGGTCAGGATTTCGGCGTTGATTTCCATATCCTCGGCCAGCAGTACCCGCAGGCCGTTCAGGCTGCTTTCATCCGCTTCCGGCTCGGCGGCGGGCACGGCGGCCGTTTCCTCCGCTTTCGCGTCCCTGCGCTTCAGCTCCAGCACGCGGTCGATTTCAAAGAGCAGGCTGTCCGTAAACAGGGGCTTGGACATGATGCCGTCCACGCCGATTTTGTCGCATTCCTCCTGGATATCCTCCCAGTTGTAACCGGTGAGGATGATAACGGCGGTTTCGCCCTTGTCAAAGGCGCGGATGGCGCGGGTGAGCGCCAGGCCGTCCATGCCGGGCATTTTGTAGTCCGTGATCACCAGATGGTAGGGCACGCCCTCCTCCCGGCGTTTGAGCACGCGGCCCAGGGCGTCCTCGCCGGTCATGACCGCGTCCGCCTTAATGCCGATATCCGCCGCCACCATTTGCGCCTGCTCGCAGGCCAGCTCGCTGTCGTCCACGATGAGCACGCGCAGGTTTTCGGGCAGCACGTGGCCGTGCTCCTGATGCACGCTGCGGGAGGATGCTTTCAGGGTGACGGTCACGGTGAAGGTGGAGCCCTTGCCCTTTTCGCTTTCCACGGCGATATCGCCGTTCATCATGCTTACGATGTTCTTGGTGATGGCCATGCCCAGGCCCGTGCTGCCGTAGCGGTTGGAAATGTTGGAATCCTCCTGGGAAAAGGCCTCGAAAATCTTGGGCAGGTATTCCTTGCTCATGCCGATGCCGGTATCCTTGACGGTGAAGCGCAGGGTGCAGTGGCCTTCATACTGCCGGGGCTGCTCCACCGTAAAGGTGATGCTGCCGGGAACGGGGGTGAATTTCACCGCGTTGCCCAAAATATTGATGAGCACCTGCTTCAGCTTCATATCGTCGCCGATATAATAATCGTTGACGTGGCCGATGATATGGCATTCAAAGTCCAGCCCCTTTTCCACGCACTGGCTGTTGACCATCACGTTGATCTGATCCAGGAAGGAACGGAAGCTGAATTCCTCGTTTTTCAGCACCATGCGGCCCGATTCGATGCGGCTCATATCCAGGATGTCGTTGATCAGGCCCAGCAGATGCTTGGCGCTGGAGCCGATCTTTTCCAGCTGCTCCCGGGTGTGGGGGGAGAGGCTGGGGTCCTTGAGGGCGAGGCTGTCCAGGCCGATGATGGCGTTCATGGGCGTTCTGATTTCATGGCTCATGTTGGACAGGAAGCTGGTTTTGGCGCGGCTGCTTTCCTCCGCCAGCACCTTTTCCCGCTCCAGCTGTTTTTCCCGCTTCTGCATGAGGGAATAGATACAGAACAGCATGGCCAGGGCGGCCAGGATCAAAACGGTTTGCACCAGGCTGTTGGCGGTGAGGGAATGGCCGATCTCCTCCAGGCGTTCTTCCAGGTAGCGGCGCACGGGCTTGGTGGCGGTGGAGTCGATATCCACGCCCTCCTCCCTGAGCCGTTCGGTATAATAGGTCTGAATGGGGGTGACGGCCTGTTCGGTGGTGGCTTCGGTGGCCTGACGCATCCAGACGGTGGAGGTAAAAATGATGAGGAACAGCAGCACGATCCACGTAAAGGTGGATCGGCCCAGCCGCCGGCCATCGGCATCCCTGTAACACGAAGCCTAAGATGCCCCACGCGGCCAGAATCAGGTAGGATTCGGTGGAAAGCACGGTCACGTCCAGCAGGTGGGGAATGAGGAAATACAGGATAAACGCCATGGATACCGCCAGCCCCGCCCCGCCGGTGACCATGAACAGCCTGTTCTTTTCCTTCCGCGCGGCCCGGAGGGCGGAGGCGGAGGTATAGGCGTAGGCGATGGTGGCGCCCACCGTGGTCACGTCCACGATCCAGGCAACAGCCGTGCGGCCCAGGAAGGGCAGCAGCACGGAAACGGCCAGCAGAAACAGCACGGCGTTTTTGGGCGCGCGGTGCTTGTCCAGCTTGCCGAACCAGCCGGGCAGCATGTTGTCCTCCGCCAGGGCATACAGCAGGCGGCTGGAAGCGATATAATTGCCGATCAGGCCGGTGAGGATGCCCGCCAGGGAAGCCAGGCCCAGCAGCACCACGCCCACGCCGCCCAGGGCGCTTTTGGCGCCGAAGAAGGTGGGCAGTCCTTCGATGCCCTGATGATTGCTAAGGCCGAAAATATAATCTGTCCAGGAGGCGCAGCCCTCGGGCAGCACGGAAACGGCCAGCAGCGCCAGCATAGCGTAGGCCGCCCCGGCGGTGATCACCGCGACGGCCAGGATGCGGAAGGTTTTCTTATGGGAAAATGTTAATTCTTCGGAGGAATGGCAGATGCTTTCAAAGCCCACGTAGGCCCAGGGGGCAAGGGCGATGATGGTGAACACGCCCGCTAAAGGTTCCTTGTCGGGGCTGTAAGCGGGGGAAAGGCTGCCCTCGCCAAAGCCGCCGTTCAGCACGGCCGCCAGGACGCATGCGGCCACGCCGCCCAGCAGCACCAGAGCCAGCACGATCTGCGTCCGCCCCGCCGAACGGCTGCGGAGACACACCGCCGCGGCAATTGCCAGGGCGGCCACAGCCAGCAGCACTTCGCCCATGTATACGTCAAACCCGGCGATCTGGTAATGGAAGCCAAACTGGAAGAAAGAGCCCAGCAGATTCCGCCCGATGAGGGGCAGGGCGGTGGCGTTGGCCCAGATGATGGCGACATACGTCAGGATCAGGAACCAGGCGTTCAGGAAGCCGTGGTCATAGCCGAAAATATATTTGGTGTAGCTGTACGCGCCGCCCGCTTCCGGGTATTTGTTCATCAGGAAATGATAGTTGGCGGCGATAATCAGCATGATCACCGCGCCGATCCCGATGCCCAGCACCGTGCCCAGGGGCCCCGCGATGGGCAGGAAGGTGTTTCCCGGCATAACAAAAGAACCCCAGCCAACGGCGCAGCCGAAAGCCAGCGCCCACGCGCCCAGGGGGGATAAGTGCTTTAACAGCCCTTTCTTTTCAGCGTTGATAGACAAGAGCCCTTCATTCCCTTCCGGCAGTTGCCAAGTTTATGAGAGTACAGAGTTCAGATTTTTTTGCTGGCAAATGTGCCGGAAAGCCGACATTTTGCAGAAACCATATCATCTGTACTCTGAACTCTGCACTCTGTACTCTTTTGCAGCGCTCACGCTTCCGCCGCGTACTCCTCGATCCCCTTGATCGTGCGCTGGTACATTTCGCCCAGGGCGTCCAGCTTTTTCCGCACTTCGGCGTCGGTCATTTTCCGGGCGGAGCCGGGGCGGAATTCCTCGGTGATTTCCGCGGCGGCGCGGGAGAGGGCGTCCAGGCCCAAATTGGCGCATACGCCCTTCATGGCGTGGGCGGCTTCAAAAAGCAGGGTGGCGTCCATGTCCTTGCCCGCCTCGGCCAGCTTTTCGTAGGTGCCGCTGGCCGCCAGCTTGCGCACGTAGCGGTCAATGAGCTTATCCAATTTCATGATTTTTTGGGCTTGTTCGTAGTTCCCCCCGATTTTCGCGTACAGTTCCTGAACGGTCATGTCTGCGTCCCCCTTAAGACTTCTTTTTCATCAATGATGCGTTTTAAAGATTTTCAGCGGTGCGTCCCCTTATGTTCGGGAACCAAATGCCGCAGATTGTCGAACAAAACGTCCGGGTCCACGGGCTTTGCCATATGGGCGTTCATGCCCGCTTCCAGGGAATTGCGCACATCCTCGTCGAAGGCGTTGGCGGTCAGGGCCAGGATGGGCACGGTTTTGGCGTCGGGCCGATCCAGGGCGCGGATGGTGCGGGTGGCGTCCAGCCCGTCCATGACCGGCATGCGCAGGTCCATCAAAATGGCGTCGTAGGTGTCCAAAGCGCTTTGGGCGAAATGTTCACCGCCATCAGGCCGTTTTCCGCCCGGTCGGAGGAAATACCCTCCAAATCCAGCAGATCGGCCACGATTTCGGCGTTCAGGTCGATATCCTCCGCGATCAGCACCTTGAGGCCGTTCAGCGAGTTATCTTCTTTGGCCTGGGCCGCCGCCTGCTCCGGCGGCTGTTCCGCTTTCCGGTCGGAGGCCTTAAGGCGCACGGTGAGGGTGAAGGTGCTGCCCTCGCCCTTTTTGCTGGAAACGGCGATGCCGCCGCCCATCATTTCCACCACCCGTTTGGACAGGGCCAGACCCAGCCCGCTGCCGCCGAAGCGGTTGGTATTGCTGGCATCGCCCACGGTGAAGGGCGTGAACAGGCCGGGCATGAGCTTTTCGTCGATGCCGATGCCCGTATCGGCGATGGTGAAGCGCAGTTCCCGGCTGGGGCCGGCGGAAACCGTCTGTTCCACGGTGAAGGTGACGCTGCCGGGGGCGGGGGTGAATTTCACCGCGTTGCCCAATACGTTCAGCAGCGCGTGCTTGAGCATGGTTTCGTCGCCCACGTAATAATCGTCCAGCCCGTCGGAAAAGCGGCATTCATAGGCGAGCCCCTTTTCCTCGCAGCGGTTCCGGGTGATGATCCCGGCCATATCCAGGGTTTTCCGAAGGGAAAATTCTTCTTCTTTTAAGGTCAGGCTGCCCGCCTCGATGGAGTTGATGTCCAGAATGTTGTTGATCATATCCAGCAGGTGCTTGGCGCTGTCGCCCACCTTTTCCAGCTGAACCCGGGTTTCCTCCGGCAGCTCCGGGTTTTGCAGGGCCAGGGCGTCCAGGCCCATAATGGCGTTCAGCGGGGTGCGCATTTCATGGCTCATGCTGGAAAGAAAATTGGTTTTTACCCGGTTGCTTTCTTCCGATACCTTCAATTCCGATTCCAGCCGCTCGTTTTCCTGAATGCGGTTGGTAATGCGCTGAAGCACGTCGAAAATAATGAATACAAACACGCTGCCGCCGAACAGGATGCCGGAAACCACCAGATCCGGATGGCCGAAAACGCCGATGAACAGATAGCCGAACAGAAACATGACCAGCAGAAAAATGGGCAGGTACAGCACCTGACGCTCTTTTTCCCATTTTTTCTTTGCCTGCAGCCGCCGGGCATAGCGGATATACCGAAAAATATTATAGACCATCAGGGCGCTGCCCGCGTAAACCATACCGTAAATAAGCCAACCCGGCACCGCGCAAGCCCCCTTCATACGGATGATATCCAACGGCGATCAAGAAAAGTTACCCAAAAGAAGCGCAAAATATTTCACCTCCATTATAATGGATTATGCCGCGAATGGCAAGCCGGATTTCGTATTTTCCTCCATTTTGACCTTTCCATTCCGTTCCCTTTCCGGTATAATACAAAGGCCCCCGCGGATGCCGGGGGAGACGTGCGCAAACGCCCCGGACGGAAGAAAAGGATGAATCTGATGCAGAAGAATTACCGCAAAACATTGCTCGCCTGCTACCTGGGCTTTATCACCCAGGCCATTACGGCCAATTTCGCGCCCCTGCTGTTTTTGAAATTCCACGCGGACTGGGGCGTTTCCCTGGGGAAAATCGCCCTGATCCCCACGGCGTTTTTCCTCACGCAAATTTTCATCGACCTGTTCTGCGCCCGGTTCGTGGACCGGATCGGCTACCGCCGCTGCATCGTGCTGTCCGAGGTGACGAGCTGCCTGGGGCTGGCGGGGCTGGCTTTTGTGCCCGATCTCACCGGCGACCCCTTTGCGGGCATCATGCTCTGCGTGGTGGTGTACGCCGTCGGCAGCGGGCTGATCGAGGTGCTGGTCAGCCCCATTGTGGAGGCCTGCCCCTTCGAGCACAAGGACGCGGTAATGAGCCTGCTGCATTCCTTTTACTGCTGGGGGTGCGTGGGCGTGATCCTTTTGTCCACCCTGTTTTTCACCGCCTTCGGGGTGGAAAACTGGCGGTGGCTGGCCTGCGTGTGGGCGCTTGTTCCCCTGTATAACATTTATAATTTCGCCACCTGCCCCATCGAACGCCTGACCGAAGACGGCCAGGGCATGACCCTGGGCCAGCTGTTCAAAACGCCGGTGTTCTGGATTTCCCTGCTGCTGATGGTCTGCGCCGGGGCCAGCGAGCTTTCTATGGCCCAGTGGGCCTCCGCCTTCACCGAAGCGGCCCTGGGCTTTTCCAAAACCGTGGGCGATCTGGCCGGGCCCTGCCTGTTCGCCGTCGCCATGGGTTTGAGCCGGGTGCTCTACGGGAAATACGGCCCGAAAATGAATCTGATCCGGTTCATGATCGGCTCCGGCGTCCTGTGCCTGTGCTGCTATCTGCTGGCCAGTCTGTCGAAAAATCCTGTGCTGAGCCTGATCGGGTGCGTATGCTGCGGCTTTTCCGTGGGCATCATGTGGCCCGGCACCATCAGCGTGGCGTCGCCCCGGCTGCCCAAGGGCGGCACGGCCCTGTTCGCCATGCTGGCCATGGCGGGGGATTTGGGCGGCGCTTTCGGCCCCAGCTTGGTGGGCGCGGTCACCCAGCGGGCGGGGGATAATCTTCAATCCGGCATGCTGGTGGGCAGCGTGTTTCCCCTGGCGCTGGTGGCGGCGCTGCTTTTGCTGAACCGGAAAACGGGAAAGGAATGAAAAGGGAAAAACCATGGCGTATACCCATCTTTATGCCTCGCCCCTGGGCGGGATCACCCTGGCCAGCGACGGGGAAGCCCTGATCGGCCTGTGGTTTGAAGGACAGCGGCATTTCGGGGCGGGACTTGCCGGGGAACAGGCGGAAAAGCCCCTGCCGGTGTTCGATCAGGCGGAGCGGTGGCTGAATCTGTATTTCAGCGGCGGGAGGCCGGATTTTACGCCGCCCCTGCGCCCGCGCGGCACGGCCTTTCAGGAAGCCGTGTGGCGGCGGCTGCTGGCAATTCCCTACGGATGCACCGCTGCCTATGGAGAAATCGCCGCGTCCCTGGGTCTGCCGCCCGGCGCGGCAAGGGCGGTAGGCGGCGCGGTGGGGCGCAACCCCATTTCTCTGATCATTCCCTGCCATCGGGTGGTAGGCACGAACGGTAATCTGACCGGCTACGCGGGCGGAATCGAACGGAAAAAACGCCTGTTGGAACTGGAAAGAGGATAAAAATGGGCAGCGCCTTGCACGCGCTGCCATATTTTTATGCATTTTGCGCGTCCTGCTCCAAAGCGCTGAACGTGGAAAGCAGGGCGAAATTCATGGCGGCGTCCAGGGCGAAGCGCTCCATAAGGCCGCTGAGCAGAAATACGCCCATGGTAATCAGCAGCACATACTGTTTTTTCCGGAGCTGCGCCCGTATGGAGCGGCCGAACAGCCACAGCATGACCCCGGTGGCCGCGACGCCCTGGCTGATGATCAGATACAGATAGGCGGAATCCAGGATCACCGCTTCCTGATTGGTCTGCAGCGCCACGCGCAGGCTGCGGAATTCGATATAGGAGCCGAACAGGCGCAGCCCGTTCTGTTCGTACAGGGCCGCGGCGTTGACGAACCGGGCCATGGCGCCGGCCAGGGGCGTGAACTCCGTACTGCCGTCCAGGCCGAGCAAGCCAAAGACCTGGTCGGCGTACAGCATCAGCCACACGGACGACGCCAGCAGCACGATAAAGCCCAGGCGGATCAGCTTCAGCGCGTTTTTTGCGTGAAACCGGGCCAGCATTTCATACAGGATCAGCGCCAGGCAGTACACCAGCACGATCACCAAGGCCGTGCGGGAAATGGTGTAACGGTAGACGGCAAACCCGACCGCAAGGCACGCCAGAATCGTAAAGCTCCGGCTCTCCCATCGGCGCAGGTACGCCCAGGAAAACAGCAGCACCGTCACGGCGGAAGCAAAATTATTGGGATGCGCCATGCCCATGGCATAGCCTAAGCTGTATTCCGGATTCGGAACGCTTCTTTTCGTAAGGCCCGTGAGCTGGGCCAGCATCAGCAGGATCAGGGCCGCCAGGGCGGTGCGGAAAAACGTCCGGACGATCCGGGCATAAGGAATATCCCGGGCCAGCAGGATCAAGGCGGCGGAGTATAAAAGCCCCGTTTGCCGGGTAACGGCGGCGGACACCGCCAGCAGGCCCAGGGTCAGCGCCGCGATCAGATGATGAAGCCGCCTGCGTTTCAGCACGTCCGTCAGAAAACTGGCCGCCAGCAGCAGGAGCATCACCCCGTCCAGCACCAGGGAAAGGAAGCCCGCGAAGGGAAGAAGCGCGTCCTGCCAGTCCACGCCTTTGAGCAGGGTGCGCTGCACGATGGCGATGGCCAGCGCCGCCAAATACCCATGCTCCCGCACCGACAGCCGAACCGTAAGACGCACGGGGCTTTCCCTCCCTTCGTAAGTCTATCGCCGCTCCAGGATGGATCGGATCAGGGGCAGCGCGCGGCGGAAATACGGGGTTTTCCGGTAACACAGGAAAAAGATCAGGTTAGGCAGCACGAGGCACCGCCGCCGTCACCAGGGCAAACAGCGCCTGCGCGCCGAAGTAGCCGGGCAGATGGCGCAGGCCGAAATAATCCTTGAACAGAATCCGCGCGCTCCAGGGGAAGCCCACCAGCAGAATGGAAACCGCCGTGGCCAGGATCACGCCCACCACCCCGAAGGAGCGCACCAGGAACCAGTTGAGCAGAACGTTGCACAGGGCTTCCGTCAGGGTGCGCCGCCGATCCTTCCACCAGATGCCCCGGGCATCGGCGTACTGGCTTTTGATATCGCCCATGGTCCAAACATAGAAATAAACGGAAAAGGCGATCACCGCATCGCTGCCCAGCATCCGGCTTTCGCCCATCCAAAGGCGCATGAAGGGCTGATACAGGATAAGCAGGCACACCGTACAAAAGCCGCACAGCCATTGGTACAGGAAGGTGAAACGCATCAAATCCTGCCGGTTTTTTTCCGCGCTTTCCACTGCCACGCTGTTGCCGATCCCCGCGCTCATGCCCTGGGTCAGGGCGTCCAGCAGGCCGCGCACGGCGAAGAGGATATAATAATAATTCCCGTAAACACCCACGGCGGCAAGACCCACAAAAGCGGAAATGAAAATGCTGTCCAGGGCGTTGCGGGTGCTGCCGCAGACCCGGTGAATGAACAGTCCCTTGATTTTTTCGGCCAAATCCCGCTTTTTTTCCTGCGTGATGGTGCCCCGGCAGCGGAATTGCGGATAGGCGCGCCTTGCATAGCGGGCGCAGATCAGGCCGTCGGTCAGGGAAGCAAGGGGCAGCACGAT
>CACWWM010000210.1 GCA_902764565.1 uncultured Eubacteriales bacterium | reverse complement strand
GGCCTGGAAGGGCACTTCCGAATGGCGGTGCAGCAATTGAATCAGCTTGGCCAGCAGCATGGAATCCTTGCCCCCGGAAATGCACACGGCGATTCTGTCTCCCGCCTGAATCAGCCGGTAGCGCTTCACCGCCCGGCAAAAGGGCTGCCACAGGGTTTCCCGGTATTCCGTCAGGATGCTTCTTTCCAACTGTTGGATATAGGAAAATTCCCGGCCCATCCCGCCGCCCCCTTTCCTGAAAGTGCTTCCATTATAGGCGCTTTCCGTTTTGCCGTCAAGGCGGAGCCAGACGATCACGGGCAACAAAGAGGCTTACAGCTTATCTTCTTCCAGCCGGTGGATTTTTCTTCGGAGCAGGACGCCCTGCAAAAGCAATATCAGAAAGAGCAGCCCGCAGCCTCCGGCCAGGGCGTAGATCAGGACGGGGAACTGTTCTTTTTCCTGCTTTACTGTGTCGACTGCGGCGGAAGACGCCGCCGGTTTTTCCACGGTCAACTGGATGGGCAGAGAAAAGGAAACGGGGTTTCCGTCGTTGTCCTCCCCCTCCACGGCGAGGGTTCCCTGAAAATCGCCGGATACGTCTTTGCCGGGGGCGAGGGTGATCTGCGCCTGCCGGGTTTCGCCGGGAGCGATGGTGCCCACCAGCACGGCCTGCCGTTCCGTTACGCCGGGCAGGGACACGGCCGCCAATACATTGACGATATCCGCTTTGCCCATGTTCATGAGGGGCAGGGAGAGGGTGACGGAATCCCCGGCCACTGCGCTGGAAGCCATTTTCAGCCCGCCCTGCTCCAGGCGGATTTCCTGCCTGACCGCCACCGTGTAGCTCTCCGTTTGGGTAACGGTTTGCTCCAATGCAGTCCAGCTTAGATCGAATTTCAAGCTGTGGCGGGCAACGGACGCTTTCCCCAGCACAGCCACGGGGTATTCCACCTGAACGCTTTCGCCGGGGGCGAGATCGGCCAGATACAGCACATCCACCTCCCGGGGAATGATCTCTCCGGTCGGGTCGGTGATATGCAGGACGGGCTGCTCATAGGCGACGGTCCGGCAGGGATTGGTCAGGGTAAAGCGGATCGTGCCGTCCTCTCCCACGTTCAAATCGGTTTCCACGTCATTGATTGCCATGCGGAGGATTTCTTTGGAGGGCAGGCCGTCCCGGACGCGGAGGGTGCAGGGGATTTCCGCTGCCAGGGCTTTTCCCGCTTCCGTTTTTCCTGTGATACGGATAACGCAGGGATAGTCGCCGTTCCGCCGGTCAGCGTACATTTTCAGGTCCAGCCGCACGGCATAGACGCCGTTTTCTCCTCGCTGGGTCTTCACATACATGGTTTGAGGCTTGAAGGGAGACGCGCTTTCGTTCAGCACGATCCATTCAGTCCGTATGCTTCCTTCCGCCTGATCGGACAGGATGGGCAGCGCCAGAGAGAGAACATTGTTGGAAACAGTTGGTTCATACCCTTGCAGCCAGGAACGGTTCATGCCCTGCAGCACCCGCCGCTGGTCGATTTCAAAATCGGCCTTTTCCTCTGCCTGCGCGGCGAAAACGGGCAGCAGAAACAATGCGGCCAATAATACCGCGAATCTGTATTTCCTATTCATGTTTTTCCTTTCTTAAAGGAGTTGAGGGTTGAGAGTGGAGAGTTGAGATATATATGGTTCAGCAATGAGCGTCTCCATTGTTTTCAAAGCAATATAAATCTCAACTCTCCACTCTCGTCTTACAGTTCCCTGATATTCTCAACCACGCTTTTGCTCAACACTTGCCGCAGCCGCGCCTTCACGCCCATCATGCAGCACAGGGCGCACAGCGCCGCCAGGACGGCCATCATCGGAAGCGTCACGATGGCATGGCGGAACGTCAAAAAGTAATTGTACGCGAGCGTGCCCATGAGGATATACAAGCCCAGCGCCAGCAGCAGTCCCGCGGCAGTGGTCACGATCATGGGCAGGCGATAGCAGCCCAGCAGGGCGCTTTCGTCCGCGCCCACGGCCCGGAGGGTGCCGATCATGCGCTGGTCCGCCCGGATGCGGCGGCTTGCGCTGCTGACTTGCATGGACACGGCCACCGCGAAGAACAGGATGATCACGCCTAAAAAGACCAGCTCGGTCTGCCGCTGCCGCCGGGCGTTTTCCCGGGCGTTTGCCATGCGGTTCTTTACCTCCATCCCGGCCCGGGCGGCGATGGTTTCCAGGCGGCGCTGGATGGCCTCTTCCGTCGCCTGATCCACCTCACCCGTCAAGGTGATGTTGACATAGGTGGGCTGGGTGGGCGCAAAGCCCAGGGCCCGCAGGCCCATTTCCGTAGTGATCAGGCACAGGCCGTTGCTGCCCAGGGGCGCGCTTTCCAGCACCGCGCCGACCGCAGGGAAAGCCCGGTCCGCATGCAGGTTTCGGTAGGCTTGCTCCATGGCTTCCAGCTCCGCCGGGGTATAGAGCGCGGAGCCGCGGTCCATGAGCCTGTTATCGGCCTCCCTCAGCGCCTGGAGCAGGGACAGGGATTGCCTGGCCCTGAAATAATCGTTGACGGCCATGCCTTTCAGTTTGGCGTCCGGGCGGTACTTTCCAAAATCCGCCCCGGCGGTGTTGCCCACGGTTTCGCCGTGCTCTACCGTTTCCCAATAGCCCAGCGACGGGGCGTAGACCAGCACCTCCTGTCCCGCGTCCAGGGCGGCGATATGGATGCTTCCCGCCACAACGCCCTTTTGCAATTCCGGGTCGCTCACGTCGACCACTTCGATGGTCAGGGGGATCAGCTTGCCCGTGACGCCGTAGCCCCGCTGCGCCGCCTGCATCTCCTGAAAGGTTTTCGCGTTCCAGGCGCGGTATTCATCCGTTAAATCGGTTACTTGATCTTCCGTGTCCTCCAACAGATAAGCCAAAGAATTGGTGAAGATAAAGGGCATGACCGCGTTAAAAAAGTCGTAATGAAGCGCAGATTCGTCATTCGCGCTGAGCCCGGCAACGAGCCGCTCCTCCGTATAGTAATCCCGGAGGTATTGGGGCACCGTATCCTCATTCAGTTCCAGCAGGATTTCCGCCGTTGTTTCCACCGTGACGGACTGCACGTTTTCAATGGCGCGGATCTGTTGAAGGTCCTGCTCCGTCAGCACGTTTTCCTTGGCCGCCTGATTGGCAAAAGGCAGCATGTACGACGAATGAAAGACGTAGTGCCCGTTGACGGGCTGGATATAAAAATCGTAGGCGGGCTGATACTCCTCTTGATACAGAAACGCATCCGTCTCGATGGCGGTCAGCAGCAGCGTCATCGCCACCATGGCCGACGCGCCTGCCTGACGCAGGGGATGCAGCCGGGTTTGGCGGCTGGCAATGAGGCGCGTGGCCCGGAACTGCTTTTTGCTTTGGAAGCGCTTGGCTTTGCGCAGCATCCCCGTATCCCGCAGCACGCCCATGGGCGTCTGCTGGCTGGCCCGTCGAAGGGGAAGCCGGGAGGATAGGAACACGCACAGGGCGCTGAGCGCCGCCACCGGCACAAGCAGCCAGCCGTTCAGGCGGAACAGGATGGCCCCTTCCGCGAACAGGGAAATGATCCAAACGGTGACGATGCCGAGGCCGATGCCCAGGGGAAGGGCGACGAGGCACAAAAGCCACCCGTCCCGCCCGAACAGCCGCCGGATCTGCCGCCGGGTAGCGCCTACGGCCCGGAGCATGCCGATTTCCTCCGTCTTTTGGGCCAGCATGCTTTCCATGGCGCTGGAAATGCCGATGCCGCAGGCCAGCAGCAGTGCCCCGCCCATGATCCACCAGACCATGGATTGCCCGGCGTATTGAATGGTGTCCTCCATCGCCGGGTCGTACCATGTAGCCTGACCGGTGGAACGGCTGACCGCGATCATGCTATAGCCCCATTCTTCGTAGGCGTCGGAATGAGTGAACCGGTCATAGGTGACCAGGGCTGCGTAAGTAAATACCCGGTGAACGGCGGGGTCGCCCGTCTGAAAGGGCGCGTCCTGGGGATATACCAGGGCGTTGGGCCATTCGGGAGTGCCGTGGCTTGTGAACATGGAGCCGTAGCTTTCCATATAGGGGGACTGATCGGAAAGCACGCCCACCAGGGTATAGGTCCTTTCCTCCGGCAGGCCCTCCAGGGGCCGCATGGTCCAGGTGACTTGATCGCCCACCCCCATGTCCAGCCGAAGCTGGGCCAGGGCGGTTTCCTCCAGGGCGATTTCGCCGGGGGCTTCCGGCAGACGGCCCTCCAAACACGTTCTGGGCAGCAGGGAAAAAGCTTCCTTGTCGTAATACCCCACGTACTGCCCCGTTTTGTCAATCTGGGCGGTGACGAACACTTTTCCCGTTCGGGCAAACCATCCGCTGCTTTTCACGGTTTCGTCCGATACGTCCGCGCGGTTCAGAAGAAAAGCGTCGATATAACCCACCCGGTCAATGATTTTCTGCTGGTTCGCCATGACCGTGCCGTAAGCGCCCAGCACAGCCGCCGTACACAGATATACCGCAAGGAAGATGCCGACGGCCAGGCTGAGATAGGCTTTTTTGTTGGCTTTCAGGCTGGCCGTGGCCACCTGATTCATGGTGAGGCGTTTCATGAGATCACCACCGCCCCACTATCGTCCGCCACCTGCCCGTCCTCCAGGCGGATGATGCGCTCAGCCTGCTCCGCTA
>CACWWM010000209.1 GCA_902764565.1 uncultured Eubacteriales bacterium | reverse complement strand
GCTCCTTTCGTACTGCGCGCCGCCGCCTGGACAGGCGGCAGCAGCGGGTTCAATTGATTCAGGAGCTGTTCGCCAAAGAGATTGCGAAGGTCGATCAGGGCTTTTACCGCCGAATGGCCAACAGCCGCTTGACGCGGGAGGACGCCGGTTCCGCCCATACTCTGTTTGACGACGTGCAGTTTACCGATGCGCAGTATCACAAGCAGTATCCCACCGTTCATCACCTGATCCTTGATCTGATGAACAATCCTGCTCCTCATGACGTGCGGCTGGTGTATCTTGCGTGCGCCTGGCTTGTTGCGCACCGCGGACATTTTCTGAGCGAAGTAAGCCAGGACAACATCGCGGGCCTGACCGATTTCCATGCCGTTTGGGCGGAATTGCTTTCTTACATCCAGGCGCAGGATACCGACATTGTTTTCCCATGGAAGGAAGACTGCGAAGGGGAAATCCAGGATATCCTGAAAGCGCGCTCCGGCATTACGGCAAAATATAAACAGCTCTGCCAGACCATGTTTGCCAACGGCAAATGCCCAAAGATAGCGGAAGGTTTCCCTTATCATTGCGATCAGCTTCTGAAAGCGCTGTGCGGCGGAAAAATATCTGCCGAAGCGCTGTTTGACAATGCTTCCTATGCCGATTTGCAGTCCTTTTCCTTAGGCGACAGCGATGAAAAGCTGGCGGAGGTTTTTGACGCCGTAGGCGACGACGCCGAACTGCTGCAAAAGATGAAAGCGATTTACGACTGGACCTTGCTGGTGGATATTCTGGATGGCGAAACTGCCATTTCCGCCGCCAAGGTGAACCAGTACAATCAGCATAAAAAAGATTTGAAATTGCTGAAACGCATTATCCGGCAATACCTGCCCGACCAGTATCGCGCTGTTTTCCGCGCGGCGGAGGCCGGAAATTACGTGGCGTATTCCATGCATACCAAAGCGATGCAGGCAGGGGCAGTGAAAAAGGTCACAAAAGAAGAATTTTCCGACTATCTGCTCAAAAAGCTGAAGGATGTTAACCCGCTTCCCGAAGACGCCGAAACTTTGAACACGATTGCCGAACGGCTGAAAAATCACACCTTCCTTCCCAAACAGCACGATACCGATAACCGCGTGATTCCGCATCAGCTGTATTTGTACGAGCTGCGGCTGATTCTGCAAACGGCTTCCGGCTATTTGCCTTTCCTGAACGAAAAGGATGCGGACGGCCTTTCCGCCGCGGATAAAATCGTTTCCACGTTTACCTTCCGCGTGCCCTATTACGTCGGGCCGCTGAA
Source organism: uncultured Eubacteriales bacterium (assembly GCA_902764565.1). GTDB lineage: Bacteria > Bacillota > Clostridia > Christensenellales > Aristaeellaceae > RUG563. Next base: position 3,376 of record CACWWM010000209.1, on the reverse strand, counting down.
TCACCCCACGGGAAAAAAGAACGATCACGCCTGGATCGTGCGCAAGGCCGGGCGCATCCTGCCCTGGAATTTCAGGGATATGGTGGATTTGGACGCCAGCGAGGACGCCTTCATCCACCGCATGACCAATACCTGCACCTATCTGCCGGACGCTGCCGTTCTGCCTAAGGAATCGCTGATCTATCAGCGGTTTATGGTGCTGAATGAAATCAACAATCTGAAAATCGACGGCGAACCCATTCCCGTACAGGTAAAACAGGCCATCTTTACCGATCTGTTTATGAAATCTCGAAAAGTCTCCCTGGAACGCATAAAGGGTTATCTTCTTGCCAACGGCTGTCTCCGCAAGGGGCAGACCGTCAGCGGAGTGGATGTGCAGATCAAGTCTGCCCTGACTTCCTATGCGGATTTCCGCTTTTTTCTGGAACGGAAGCTGCTGACGGAGGAAGAAGCGGAACGGATCATTAAGCGCATTGCCTGTACAGAGGATAAATCCCGCCTGAAAAAATGGCTGAAAAAGGAGTTCCCCCGCCTGGAACCCCGCAGCATTGATATGCTTTCCAGATTGAATTACAGCGGCTTCGGACGGCTTTCCCGGGAGCTGCTTACCGGCATCGAAGCGGAAGAAGGCGACGGCGTCCATACCGGCAGTATTTTGCAGGCTATGTGGAATACCAATGAAAACCTGATGGAGCTGCTCAGCGATAAATATGGCTTCAAGGAGCAGATTGACGCACGCCGCCGGGAATACTATCAGGCCAATCCGGCCACCTTGCCGGAACGGATGGAACAGATGCATCTTTCCAACGCCGTGAAACGCCCTGTGCTTCGCGCGCTGGATATCACGGGCGAAGTGGTAAAAGCCTTTGGCGCGCCGCCTGCCAAAATCTTTGTGGAAATGGCCCGCGGCGCTTCCCCGGATCAGAAGAATAAGCGCACCAAGCCGCGCGCCCAGCAACTGCTGGAACTGTATGCCAAGTGCGAGGAAGAGGACGTTCGGGCGGTGCAGCGGCAGCTGGAGGAAATGGGCGACGCCGCCGATACCGCTTTGCAGAGCGACCGCCTGTTCCTGTATTATCTCCAGCTTGGCAAATGCGCCTATACCGGGCAGGCGCTCGATATTGCCCAGCTGAAAGGCAGCACCTACAATATCGAGCACATTTATCCCCGGAAGCAGGTCAAGGATGACAGCATCCTGAATAACGAGGTGCTTGTGCTGTCCGAGGTGAACGGCCAGAAATCCGACTCTTATCCCATTGCCAACCATATCCGCGCCAAAATGCGGCCCCTCTGGGAAAAGTGGAAAGCCTGCGGCCTCATCACCGATGAAAAATTCAAGCGCCTTACCCGCGCCACCCCATTTACCGCCGAGGAAAAGATGGGCTTTATTCAGCGCCAGCTGACGGAGACCACCCAATCCACCAAGGCGGTGGCGGAACTGCTGAAAGAACGGTACCCGGATACGGAAATCGTGTATGTAAAGGCCCGCCTCTCCAGCGAATTCCGCCAGACCTATGACTGCCTGAAATCCCGTTCCTACAATGACTTGCACCACGCCAAGGACGCGTACCTGAATATCGTTACCGGCAATGTTTACACCATGAAGTTCTCCAACCGCTGGTTTGATGTGAACAGCGATTACAGCGTGAAAACGGAGGTGCTTTATACCCATCCGGTCATCTGCGGCGGCAAAACCGTGTGGGATGGAAAGCCCATGCTGGACAAGGTGAAAAAGACGCTGGGCAAAAACAACGCCCATATGACCAAGTATGCTTTCTGCAGAAAGGGCGGGTATTTTGACCAAATGCCGGTTGCTCCTGCTCCCGGCTTGATTCCGCTGAAAAAAGGTCTGCCGACGGAGGTATACGGAGGGTATAACAAACCGGCTGTCAGCTTCTTCATTCCCGTCCATTATCAGACGGGCAAAAAGGCCGAAACCATCATCCTGCCCGTTGAGCTTTTAAGCAGCAAGCAGTTCCTGGTGGACGATACCTTTGCGAAAGCATATGCCGCAAGCCGCGTGGCCCAGATTACCGGGAAAAAGCCGGATGCCGTATCCTTCCCCATGGGCATGAGGGTATGGAAGATCAATACCATGCTGTCCCTGGATGGCTTCCGGGTGGTGATCGCCGGCAGCGCAAGCGGCGGAAAATGCCTGATCGCGCAGCCCTTTACGGTTTTCAGCGCTTCACAGGATATTGAGTACTATATCAAAAAGCTGGAAATGCTGACTGAAAAAATGAAATCAAGGCCCAACTATTGTTACAGCGCCGAATACGATAAAGTCACCGCGGAACAGAATATGGCCCTGTATGACCTGTATGCGGATAAACTTGAAAAATCCGTGTACGCCAAGCGCCCCAATAACCCACTGAAAATCCTCGTTGACGGAAGGGAAAAGTTCCGCGCGCTGGCCGTGACGGAGCAGGCGGCCGCCCTGCTGAATATCCATTCGGCCTTTGGGCGCGTTTCCGGCGGCTGTGATTTTTCTGCCGTTGGCGGCGCGGCCCATGCTGCGGCCACGGTAAGCTTCAGCGCGACTGTTTCAAACTGGAAAAAGAATTACAAGGACGTTCGCATCATCGACGCCTCGGCATCCGGGCTGTGGGAAAAGCGGTCCGGCAACCTGCTGGACGTTCTATGAGCTGGCGGAACGTGATCATCTCCCACCGGTGCAAGCTGGATTATAAAATGGGATATCTGGTCATCCGCGGGGAGGCCGTGAAGCGCGTTTTTCTGGATGAGGTGGCCATGATCCTGCTGGAAAACCCGGCGGTATCATTGACCGGCTGCCTGGTGGAGGCGCTGACGGCGAAGAAGGTCAAAGTCATTTTCTGCGACGGAAAGCACAACCCGGTTTCGGAACTGGCGCCCTATCATGCGGTGCTTTGTGCCGGACGGGGAAATGGCGCTGTTCATGTCCACGGCCTTATCGCACGGTTATCACCTGATAATGCTGGAAAGTCACGCCTACCCCCTGCTTCCCTTGGAGCAAAGAACGATTGTGGATGAAGATTTATGTGAAATCTGATTGGCAAGCCACGGTAAATATGGTATACTTTCATTGCACGAAGTACCCCTATCCTCGTTTCAGTTCAGCAGCCGTAGTCTGCCAGGGCAGGGATATCCTGCCCGCGAATTTGAGATTTGAGGTTTGAGAGTAGTGTAATCTCATAGGGGTCTCAAACACCGGAAGCTGGAATCCCCGGAACGCCCTGTTTGAGAGTAGTGTAATCTCATAGGGGTCTCAAACTAAGGTCGCCGCCGTCGATCTTGATGCCGTGTTTGAGAGTAGTGTAATCTCATAGGGGTTTCAAACGCATATGGGCGTGAACGTACACCCCCGGCAGTTTGAGAGTAGTGTAATCTCATAGGG
>CACWWM010000208.1 GCA_902764565.1 uncultured Eubacteriales bacterium | reverse complement strand
TTTGTTTGTTCAACGCGATAATCCCATTCCGCAGAAGAGGGTCCAGGGGAATCATTCCCCTGGTGGGGTGCGGGGCAAAGCCCCGCAGGGTTCTCCCCGACAAATCCTAATTTACCATGTATGCGTGTTATTCTTTTTCCCGCGTCCACTCCCCCAGCACGCGCACGGCTTCGGCTGTCAGGGCGCGGACGGAAAGGTCGGAAACGCCCACGATCACGTTCCGGCAGTGGTTGACCGGCAGCAGCAGGCGGCGGGCGCGGCTCTGGCCCACGGCAAGGGCCATTTCGGGGGTGATTTCACCCAGCAGGGAATCGGCGATGGCGATGCCCACGGGCCCCATAATCACGTCGGCGTCCCGGCAGCACGCCTTCACGGCGTTTTCACCCGTGGCCCCCTGTTCCGCGCCCGCTTTCAGCATGGCGGCGGTAGCGGCGGTATTGGTGCCCACGGCGGTGACAGCGCAGGGCAGGCCGCTGTTTTTGATTTCTTCCACCAGCTGGCGGCCGATTCCGCCGCCCTGGCCGTCCACGATCAGCACATTGAGCGTTCTCATGATATGCTCCTTTCTCCGAATAGAAGAAGCCCCGTCAGCCTCTCTCCGATGCTGACGGGGACGCTTGTTATTTGGGCTTATTCTTCTTCCTCCCGACGGGCGGCACGGCGGCGGCGTTTGCCTTCCGGGGGCGCGGGGGCAGGTTCCTGCTTTTCTTCCAGCACTTCCATGGTGGGCTGTTCCACGGAGGGCTTGATTTCTATCTGCTCGCTGGGACGGGAAACGCGGTAGCCGCCCGCCTCGTCCGTATTCTGAATGTCCTTGAGTTCAGCAGCGGCTTTCCGGGCGTCCTCTTCGGCCTGGTTCAGCACCCGTTCATGGGGAAGCTCCACATGGGCAGGAGCCGCCTGGAAATCATCGTCCGTCCAGATGGTCGTAGGCGGCCTGGGACTTGCCCTTCTTGTACAGCCGGATGCAGGTGCTCACGATGAACAGCACCAGCGCCGCGGCGAACAGCGCGCCAAGCACCAAAGCGGCGGTCTGCATGGCGCTGCGCCCCTGGCCCAGCATGGCGTCGGCAGGCGCGGCGGTGACCAGCGCAGGCGGCGCCACCGTGACCACCGGAACGACGGTGGGCTGCGCCGTAGCGCGGCTCAGGCCGATGCGGATGGTGTTGGATTCAAAGGTGACGGTATTGTTCATGGTATCCTTGAGGGTGGCGGTGAAGCGGAACTGACCGGTCTGCGAAATGCGCACGTCGCGGTCCAGCACGATGCTTCCGCCCGGCTCCAGGGAAGGAATGGTATAAATGGCGGTGGAGCCGTGGGTGATGGCGATTTTTTCCGCCTTGATATTGCTGTTGTTGGTCACCGTCAGGTGCAGCTTAACGTCGGCGGGCACGGCAGATACCGTTTCCTGATCGCTGGTCAGGTTCATGGTGAGCAGCAGCTGCTTTTCGGGGTCAAATACGCCGATGCTCAGCTCCTTGGAGGTCATGGTCTTGGTTTCGCCGGTATTGTCCGGCAGGGTGGCCGTCACCTTAAAGGTGGTGGGCTCCATGAGGATAAAGTCCTTCGTTTCGGTCACGGTAGCGCCGGCGGGAATGGAAAGGTTGGTCAGGATCTCGCCCTTCTTGGCTTCCGTCACCGTCACGTTGGAATAGCTCACGTTGCCCGCGTTGGTGAAGGTGATCACCAGCGTGGCGGCCTCGCCCACGTTCACGCCCGCGGCGGGGCTGGACAGCTCCAGCTTCAGGTCGGGCTTGGCCAGGGGGATGACGGCGTCCTCCACGGTGATTTTTTCCGTCTTGGTGGAGCCCGCCGCTTTATAGGTAATGCTGGCGTTGCTCTTGAGATCGGCGCTGCCGATGCGGCTGGTAAATTCCACGGTGGCGCGCTCGCCCGCGGCCAGGGATTTTACCGTTTTGGCCGTTTTGCTGATGTTTTCCTGCACCCGGATATCGGTCAGGTTCACGTTGCCGTTATTGTACAGCTCGTATTTCACGGTGGCCTGGCCGCCGTTGCGCACCACTTCGGGGCTGATGGTGCGGTTCACGGAAAGATTTACCCGTTCGCCCGCGAAGGTGAGCTTGGCAACAGCCTGCTTTTTCATCTCCACCAGGGAACCGGAAGCGTCCTCCACATGATAGCTCAGGGTATAGGCAACCGCCCCGGCGTCCAGCTGCTCCTGGGTCACGTTCCATTTGCCTTCCCAGGAACGGGAATCGCCGGATTTCAGGATATAGGAACCGCCGTCCCCAAAGGAGGCGACCACGTTCTTATCCGGATCCAGCAGCGTGACAGGCGAAATCATATCCTCGCCCGTAGGATTGGATACGCGCAGAGAAACGTTTACTTCGCCGGGGGCGGTCAGGCTGTCGGGCGTCACCTGGATGGTGACGTTTACCGGGTCGGCCTCCTCCGAAAGACCCGCGCACTGAAACATGAAAGCAATCGCCAAAATCAGGAGGATAACCCCTGTGGTCCGCGTCATTCTGCGGGCAAAGCTCATTGCCCTTCCCTCCTTCCGAGCGCAAAAAACGCCCCGGATTAGAATTAATCCATACTAATGTATATTGTAGTGCAGAAACGCCCGCCTGTCAAGCAATGGTGATGGTTTCCTATAAAAAATGTTCATATTTTTACAATTGATGATGATTTCAAAGGCAGCCATATAGGATTTAGAAAGGCAAACAGTTTCATCGTGCGTCGAAAGGCGGGCGGATATGATCCGCCCGCTCTCGCAGCATGTTGATTTTGTTCGGTTTACAAGCAATTGTCGTTTTATATCTCAACTCTCTCCTCTCCTCCTCCGCTTTTTACTGTTCCGGAATCGCAAAGTTCAGCGCGTCCCCCATATCCGGCACCTGCACATAGGATTGTGGCACGCCGCCCACAATGATGGATTCCGCGATCAGCACCTGGCTGCCCAGGGACACCTGCCTGCCCCCGCTGGGGATCACCAGGCGCACGGTGGTGCGCAGGGACAGATAAATCTTGTGCCGCGTCTGGTTGATGCCCGCCGATTCAAACTCCGTGGAAAAGGCGGCGGACACGGCGCTCACCGGCACGATGCGCACCCTGATCTTGGGCCCCAGCGCCGATAGGAACGGGATGCCCAGAGCCGCGCCCAGGGGAATGGCCACGCTCTGGGCGTCGGCGCTTTCCAGGCTGGCCTGGGCCTGCAGGGCGGTAAAGGACGCCAGCTCGTTCATGCGCACGGCGTTTGCCTGCAGCATGGTCACCCGCCCGTTTTCGTCGGTGCGCACAGTGATCATATCCTGATAAGAGATTTCGTCGCCCATCACGTCCCGCACGGCCTCGTGCATATACTCCACCGCCATGGCCTCCGCCCTGGCATACGCCATGTCCAGGATCACCGATTCCAAATTCTTTTCCATCCAGAACCCCGCTGCGGCCAGCAGCAGCACGATCACCAGCGCCCACCGCAGGGTGTGCCGCTTTTCGCAGGCTTTTTTCCAATTCTTGCTCTTCACTTCACCATCACCTTTCCTTTCGTCTGATGACATGCGCTCAGGCCGGAACAGGAACACAGCTTTGCAATATATGGCCTGCAAAATATGGAAAAATACCACGATGAAGCACTTTTTTAACAATTTCTATGCATTTTTTTAACAATTTTACTGCTATTGCTTAACACTTTTATGCCGGATTCGTGATATTATTTGGGTGAAGAATCAGGCGAATTTTTCCATGGTGCTTTGCTTCTTTTTTCACCGTATCGGCGCGAGCGCCGGACGGGAAAGAAAACAGAAGCTCGGTTATTCGCACCGCAATCAGGAAAATGGTCGATCGGGTTCTTCAGAACAGGAACTCGTCGGCCAAATGCCTGATTGTGCCGACGCTCATAAAGGAGGAAGTATTAAAGATGAAAAACGGACGCTTCATCTGCAAAGTGGTTCTCTTTACCGCCGTTCTCGCGCTGCTGCTGAGTTTAGCGGCTATCGCATCGGCGGACGGCAACGGCTGTACGTCTATAAACCATATTGGCCCCATATATATCGCCAGCAGGCAAGATCCCACCTGTACAGTTGATGGCTGGCAGATTAAGAAATGCCAGAACTGCGGCGAAACGATCGCAACAGAACCCATCATTGCCCAGGGGCATAGAATCGGCGAGGTGTCCAACGTCATCACGCCGGCTACTTGCACCACCAAGGGTCAGAAGCAAGTATTGAGTAAGTGCTCCGTGTGTTCTTATGTGGAATCCTCTCGCATGGAAGATATAAACCCCTTAGGTCACGACTATCCCGACACCTGGACAATTACCAAGCAGCCCACCTGTGAAGGTAGTGGGACCAAGCAGCGCGTATGCCGCCGGAACAGCACTCATGTAGAAACGGAGACCATTGATCCCCTGGGCCACCTTTGGGGCGCCGGGGTAACGACGCCCGCCACCTGCATCGCTCCCGCCACCACCACGAGAATCTGCCAGCGCGATTCCAGCCATAAAGATATCACTACCTCCGGTAGCCCCGATACGGCAAACGGTCATGTATGGGGCGATTGGAAGGTGTCCAAAAAACCCACCTGCACCACCCCCGGTCAGGAAACCCGCGTGTGCAAGCTGAGCAGCGCCCATACTCAAACCAGGGATACCTCCATTGAACCCGACGCCCATGTGTGGGATAACGGCACCTACATCGTTAAGCCCACGACCACCTCTGGCGGCGAAATCAAGTATGTTTGCGAACTGAATTCCAACCATACCAAAACCGTAAAGGTTGGCCCGCTGGCCAGAGGCGGCAACAACACGATCTGCGCCTTCGGCCCCCGGCTGCGCGATACCAACCTGTATCCCTACAACACCGACGATTGGTATATGTTCACCCCCTTCGATGCTTCCCAGAACGGCGTGCAGACCTTTGAACTGATCGCTTCCAACAAGTACATCGTCGGCACCGTGACCCTGACCATCCAGGACGGCAGCCTGAAGGTGGATTACACCCTGAAGGATCCCGGCAATTTCAAAATCAACCTGGAATTCTTCACCGTGCTGAACCGGATCAACGATCTGACCGATTATGAGCCTGAAAATCTGATGCATCTGGCCATGAATAAAGGACAGTTCATCAATCTGCAGGAGAAATTCGGCGACGATACCAACCTGGTGCTGTACTTCTGCAGCCGCTGCAATTTCACTTACAGCAACAAGATTTCCGAGATGAATTATGAATCCACAACCCACCAGCGCCTGCTCCAGAACATGCTGGCTCTGATGGACTAAAACCGGTTTATTCAATATCCGGGCCCCCGCAGCTTGCGGGGGTCTTTTTGTTACCAGTCAGCCTGAGGCTGACTGGTAACACGCGGGCGGGTATTGCATACCCCCCGACTCCCCCCTTCTGAATCGTTTCGTTTCTTCTCTCATGATATGTAAATAGATACGTTTTTGTATCATAGAATGGAAAAGAAAAAGCAGAGCCCGGCGGAAATCCCCGCGTGGGCGATCCGCAGCAAGATCAGCGTTCCCACCCCAACGCCGCTTTCCTGCCAGAACGCGGCGTTTTGCATCAAAATGGACAGACCGCCGAAGGAACACGCCCCGCACACCAGCGCCAACCTAT
>CACWWM010000207.1 GCA_902764565.1 uncultured Eubacteriales bacterium | reverse complement strand
ACCTGCGCTGCGACGGGCTGGAATTCATGATGTACGATTCCTGGTACGATCAGGTGGAAGCCCTGGCCCGGTTCTTAAAGAATCTGGGCCTGCCCATCCCGGTGATGCACTGTGAAAAGAGCGTGGGGGAGGCGCTGAGCCAGGGACCCGGGGAAGCCTGGGATCAGGCCATGGAGCGCTTTCGGATCAACTGCCAGCTTGCGGCGTTCTTAGGCGCGGACAGGCTGGTGACGCACCTGTGGAACGGCGTGCCCTCTGATGCGCATTTTGCATGGCACCTGTCGGCCTATCCCCGATTAAAAGCCATGGCGGAAAAGCACGGCCTGGATCTGCTGCTCGAAAACGTGGTGTGCAGCCAAAGCGATCCCCTGACCCGGTGGCAGGAAATTCTGGCCGCCGATCCCCAGGCCCATTTTGTTTTCGATACCAAAATGGCCGCCTTTCACGGGCAATTGGAAAGCCATTACGCCCCGGAAAACCGCTTCCTGTGGACGGGTGGGCACATCCGCCATCTGCATGTGAACGATTACGGCGGGGGCTATATGGACTGGAAGCGCCTGGGCACCCTGCATCCCGGACAGGGCATCGTGGATTTTGAAACGCTGTTTTCTTTTCTTGCTTCCCTGCCCTATACCGGGGATTACACGGTGGAGGCCACGTCCTTCCTGCCGGACGGCGTGATTCATTGGCAGGACTTAAACCGCACGTTCGCGTTCATTCGGGCGCATATACGATAGGGGGAAAGCACATGGACCGCAAGGACGAAATCATTCAATTGCAGAATGAAATCATGCAGGGGCTGCTGAACCAGCGCATGCAGCTGGTGGGCGAGGATTTGTGGGGCGTGAAGCCGGTAAACATGCCCGACCTTCCCGGAACGGAGAAAAAGCCGGAATCCGCCGCGCCTGCCGCTAAGAATGAGAAAAAGAATGAAGAAAAGGCGGAGGAAGCCGAAAAGGCAGAACCCGCCGCCGCCGAAAGCATTGAAGACCTGAAAAAAGAGCTGCACGGCTATATCGGGCTGGATCGGATCAAGGACGAGGTGGACAGCCTGATCAACTGGATCGAAATTTGCAAGGCCCGGCAGCAGCACGGCCTGCCCACGCGGCACGGGCAAAACCATGGTGGCCCGGCTCATGAGCCGCATTTACAAGAGCTTAGGCGTGCTTTCCAAGGGCCATCTGGTGGAGGTGGACCGGTCCGGCCTGGTGGCGGGCTACGTGGGCCAGACGGCCATCAAAACCGCCGAAGTGATCGAAAAAGCCAAGGGCGGCGTGCTGTTCATCGACGAAGCTTACGCCCTCACCAACCGGGGCGGAAACGATTACGGCCTGGAGGCGGTGGACACCCTGCTGAAAGCCATGGAGGATCACCGGGACGATTTGGTGGTGATCGTGGCGGGGTATACGGAATTGATGAAGGAATTTGTGGAATCCAACCCCGGCCTGGAATCCCGCTTCAACCGCTTCATGTTCTTCCCGGATTACACCGTGGAGGAAATGACGGGCATTTTCACCATGCGCTGCGAAAAGAGCGGCTACACCCTGGAAGAGGAAGCTAAGGATACGCTGAAGGATATCCTGACCCGGGAAAGCGCGGATATCGAGAGCTTCGGCAATGCCCGGGGCGTGCGCAACCTGTTTGAAAAGGCCATCGCCGCCCAGGCGGACAGGCTGGCGGCGGGGAAAACGGAAATCACCAGGGAATCGCTTATGTGCCTGACCAAGGCCGATCTGCTGGCTGCCGTAGGGGAAAAGGAAGCGGATCAATCGGGCTGCGGTCAGGATTCCGCGGAGCTTGCGGAGGGATCGTCAGATCGCGCTGACGGGGATTTATGAAAAAGGCGACAGGAAAACAATTGGCGCAGGTCGCGGAGGCGATGGCACGGCGTCCTTTCCATGGGTTTGCAGCGGGAAAAGCGTCGAATCTGGAACCGATCGTCCAGCCGTTTCCCAATTGGACGCTTGAAGAAGCCGACGGACTCTGGTGCGCGGCGTTCGTGTATTCCTGCTGCAGGGAAGCAGGCTTTGAAATCCCGATCCGTCCGAGCGAATGCGAAACCTGCAATCTAGCGGGCTGTATCGCGTGGGAAGAATTCGCGGCAGGCGATCCGCGGATCGAGTATCATAAAGGCGGGGAAGGTTTTGTGCCGGAACCGGGCGACATTGTCCTTTATGATCGGGTTTTTGAAAACCGGGAGCATGATCATATAGGGATCGTCATTGAAAAGCGGGAGCATACGATCCTCACCGCGGAAGGGAATTTGGACAACAGATCGGGAATGACCGAACGCCCGATTGACGGGCATATCCGGGCGTATATCCGCCTCCCGGACGGATTTAGGAAATGCTTGACCATTTTTCCCTCCCGTGGTATAATGCCGCCATCGGCCATGAAGGAGAACAACGCCTCCATCGCCGCGTTTCACGAGAGAAGGGCTGGCCATGGGCTGGAAGCCGCCCGAAACGCGCGGGGGAAATTCGCTCCGGAGCCGCGGCGCTGAAACGGAAGTAGGCCCCGCCGTATGCCCGCGTTAAGGGACACGAGAACGGCAAACGGTTCTTGGAACCCTGCCGCTGAAATTGGGTGGTACCGCGTGCGCCTATCACGCCCCATGGCTTTCGCCATGGGCGTTTTCATTTTATAGGAGGACGATGCACATGGATATTCGGGAAAATCTTGCGCAGATCGGCGAGGAACTGCGAAAAGAACTGGAAGGCGCGGAAGCGCTGGCCGCCCTGGACGCCCTGCGGGTGAAGGTGCTGGGCAAAAAGGGCAGCCTGACGGCGCTGCTGCGCGGCATGGGGCAATTGAGCCCTGAGGAGCGGCCCAAGATGGGTCAGGTCATCAACGAGGCGCGGGAAAAGCTCACCGCCCTGCTGGATGAAAAGCAGGCGGAGCTGGCCCGGAAGGAAAAGGAAGCAAGGCTCGCCAAAGAGGCCATCGACGTGACCGAGCCCCGGCCCGTGCCCCCCATGGGCGCGGAGCATCCCATGAATCTGGTGCTCAACGAAGTGCTGGACTGCTTCACCTCCATGGGCTTTTCCGTGGTGGAAGGCCCCGAAGTGGAGCTGGACCTGTACAATTTTGAACTGCTGAACGTGCCCAAAAACCATCCCGCCCGGGACGCGCAGGATACCTTCTATATCGACGATAACGTGGTGCTTCGTTCCCAGACCAGCCCCGTGCAGGCCCGCACCATGCTCAAGCAAAAGCCCCCCATCCGCATCGTGTGCCCCGGCCGGGTGTTCCGCGCCGACGAGGTGGACGCCACCCACAGCCCTGTGTTCCATCAGATCGAAGGTCTGGTGGTGGATAAGGACGTGACCATGGCCGATTTGAAGGGCACCCTGGACGCTTTTGCCAAGCGGCTCTACGGCCAGGATATCGAAGTGCGCTTCCGTCCCTCCTTCTTCCCCTTCACCGAGCCCAGCGCCGAAGTGGATTTGACCTGCTTCAACTGCCACGGCAAGGGCTGCCGCGTCTGCAAGGGCACCGGCTGGATCGAGGTGCTGGGCTGCGGCATGGTGAACCCCAAGGTGCTGGAAATGTGCGGCATCGACAGCAAGGTGTATTCCGGCTTCGCTTTCGGCATCGGTGTGGAACGCATCACCATGCTGCGCTACGGCATCAAGGACATGAGGCTGCTGTACGAGGGCGATCTTCGCTTCCTCCGGCAGTTCAGGTAAGGAACGAAAAGGAACGGCGGGAGGAGGCTTCTGCGTCAAAAGTCCCCTCCCGCGCCCACCCGAAAACCACTTTTGACATAAAAGCAAAGCAAGGAACGATCTCCTGCTATCACGGGGAACAATGCTGGAAAGCGGCGACGCACTCCATCCCGAAATGGTTTTCGGAGGGGGCGCGGGGGAACCGCTTTTGGCGCAAAAGCGGTTCCCCCGCAAGAAAGAGAGGGATTTTTATGAAAGTTTCGATGAAATGGCTGAAGCAATATGCCGATATTCCCGTTTCTCCTGCGGAATACGAAAGCCGCATGGTCATGACCGGCACGGGCGTGGAGGGCACCGAGCCCGTCGCCCCCGAGCTGGAGGGCGTCGTGGTGGGCAAGGTGCTCACCTGCCGGGATCACGAAAACAGCGACCATCTGCACGTCTGCACCGTGGACGTGGGCGAAGCGGAGCCTTTGCAGATCGTGTGCGGCGCGCCCAACGTAAAGGAAGGCATCCTGGTGCCTGTGGCCAGGATCGGGGCCAAGCTGCCCGGCGGCATCGTTATCAAGAAAGGCAAGCTCCGTGGCGTAGAAAGCCAAGGCATGCTGTGCTCCGGCCCTGAAATCGGCGTGCCGGTGGAGCTGTACCCCTCCGTGGGCACGGCGGGCCTGCTGATCTTCAACGAAGATTATCCCCTGGGCGCGGACGTGAAGCCCATTTTCGGCCTGGACGATACGGTGATCGATTTTGAAATCCTGGCCAACCGGCCGGACTGCCTGTCCGTCTGGGGCGTGGCCAGGGAAACCGCTGCTGCCATGGGCACCGAACTGAAACTGCCCAGGATCGAAGTCAAAGAAGTGGGCGGCGACATTCACGATTTCGCCAAAGTGGACGTGCTGGAAAACGAACTGTGCCCCCGTTACGCCGCCAAGGTGGTCAAGAACGTGCGCATCGGCGAAAGTCCCGCCTGGCTTCGGCAGTACCTCCACGCGGCGGGCATGCGCTCCATCAACAACATGGTGGATATCACCAACTTCGTCATGCTGGAAACCGGCCATCCCATGCACGCCTTTGACCTGGACAAGGTGCGGGGCCGTCATATCATCGTGCGCAAAGCGGCCCAGGGTGAAAAGCTCACCACCCTGGACGGCAAGGAATACGCCCTGAACGGCACCGAGCTGATGATCTGCGACGAGCAGGGCCCCACCGGCCTGGCCGGCATCATGGGCGGCGAGGAGAGCGAAATCACCGAAAACACCCGGGAAGTGCTCTTTGAGTGCGCCTCCTTCGACCGGGCTTCCATCCGCGTCACCGCCCGCTCCCTGGGCATCCGCACGGAAGCCAGCGGCCATTTTGAGCGCGGCGTGTCTCCCGCCACCGTCATGGACGCCCTGAACCGGGCCTGCCAGATGGTGAACGAGCTGGACGCGGGCGACGTGGTCTCCGGCGTGATCGACTGCTACCCCCATCCCGTGCAGCCCGTCACCCTCACCGTTTCCTGCGCCCGGATGGCCCGGCGCGCGGGCGTCGAAATTGCCCCCGAGGAAATGGAAGAAATCCTTAAAAAGCTGCTGTTCACCGTTTCCCGGAACGGGGATGAAATGGTGGTCACCGCTCCCGCCTTCCGCCAGGATATGGAGCAGGAAGCGGACATCTGCGAAGAAGTGCTGCGCTACGCGGGCTATGACCGCATCCCCATCACCCACCTGCGGGGCGAAACTCCCATGGGCGGCCTGAACGAAACGGGCCGCAGGGAAGGGGAACTGCGCCGTCAGCTCACCGGCATGGGCTTCTATGAAACCATGACCTTCTCCTTCATTTCCCCCAAATCCATCGCCCTGCTGGGCCTGCCCGAAAGCGATCCCCGGAATCAGCCTTTGATGATCCGCAATCCCTTGGGCGAAGATACCTCCTGCATGCGCACGACCCTTTTGCCCGGTCTGCTCAAAACCCTGGCCACCAACATCAAGAACGGCAACGAAAACGGCCGCGTGTACGAAATGGGCACCATTTACGACGCCCGGAACCGCACCGAGGACGGCCTGCCCACTGAAACTCACGAGTTGGTGATCGGCATGTACGGCGACGCCGATTTCTATGCCATCCGCGGCGTGGCGGAAGCCCTGTGCCGTCAGGCGGGCATCGCCTATACTGTGGAAACCTGCGATGCGCCCTATCTGCATCCCGGACGCCGGGCCGCCCTGATTTCCGATGGCAAGCCCGTGGCCCTGGTGGGCGAAATGCACCCCGATACGGCGGAAAAATTCGATCTGACAGGCCGTGTGTACCTGGCCTGGATTGACCTGCCCCTGTTCTTCTCCCTCTCCGCGCCCATGGGCGAAGTGAAGCCCATCGCCCGCTTCCCGGCAGTAACGCGCGACCTGGCGCTGGTCATGAAGGACAGCCAGCAGGTGGGCCCCCTCATGGCCGCCCTGCGGAACGGCTGCGGCGCGATGCTGGAGGATATCCGCATGTTCGACGTGTTCCGGGGCATCCAGATCGGCGCGGGCAACAAGTCCGTGGCCTTCTCCCTCACCTTCCGCGCGGCGGATCATACCCTCACCGACGAGGAAATCACCCGCCTGACCGAAAAAGCCCTGAAAATCAGCAAAGACCAGTTCGGCGCTGTCCTGCGGGCGTAAGCGAAGATATCAAGTGCTTCCGCGGCCCCGATAGTTCTTGATTGGCGATAGAAATGTGATCTTCATCCAATTTACCGGCAAAGCGGTATAATAACTCGATTTCCTGATCTTTGAAGCCCGGTGAGCTTTTCACCGGCTCATGGATCAGGATTTTTTTCGATCAGGGTGTTCAGCAGTTCAACGGTCAGCCGGTGAGATATTCGTACTGTTTGACCAGATTCATCCGCTTTTCCGCATCCTCGGCATTCCGGCGTTCTTTCTCCAACGATGCCCGAAGCTGGCTGATCCTGTCATCTATGGGATGTGGATAAACAGCATAAGCCGGCTGCGCCGTCGACCCAGGCTGCGGCTATATCTACATGCTGTTAACGCGGCATGGATGGCGGAAAGCGATGATTCGGTCAAAGCCATCCGAAGGCAGCGAATGAGGAAGCGTGCGGCGCCTCAAAAAAATGAAAGGAACCGTTTTGGTATCAGGAGCAAAAAAACGGCGAATAACGCCTCCGAAGATGTGTTAATCGCCGTTTTTCGTATGTAGAAATGGAACCGGAATCTTATTTGGGCTGTAGCTATTGAAGCGGCGCGATGGCGTCCAGAATGGTCTTTTCCAGAGCTTCCCGGCCATAGCTGTCCACGGCGGCCTTGTTTTTTTCGCCGTGGGTCAGATTGCCAGCGCCGCCGATGCAGCCGTTCACG
>CACWWM010000206.1 GCA_902764565.1 uncultured Eubacteriales bacterium | reverse complement strand
ACAGTTTTTCAAATCAATTTCGTACCGCATGGGCCGCTTCCTTTCTTTTGGATGCCCGCCGCTTTTCCATTCGGAAGCGGCGATTAAAAATCCCGCCTGCTATTGTACAGAATCCCGCGCCGGTTTTCAATCTATTTTTTCCTTTTTGTGCAGGAAAAACGCAACGATTCTGTCGAGTATGGTTCACCGCGTTGTTTGGAAATGAAACCGCCCTTGCGGCATGCTGATTTTACCAATTCCGTGCGATTGTGGCACCCGGCGGCTGCGGGCGGATATCCGCCCCTGCATCGTATTTTGAAACGATCGCCCCTGTTCAAGATGGATTTGTGCGTTTGACTGGGTTTTCGGCCGAAAAACATTGTGCCAAAAACGCTTCTGTGCAAATATGCTCTTTTTTTCTTTGCTTTTATGCCGTATGATAGATGCGCGGGAGGGAAAGGCCATGAAGTACAGAAACGCGCAGGACATTTTTCCGGAGTCCCTGCTCCGGCAGATTCAGAAATACGTGTCCGGGGAAACGATTTACATTCCGGCGGGCAGCGTGAAAAAAGCCTGGGGAGAATCCTCCGGCTATCAGCAGTTCATCCGGGAGCGGAACGCGGACATGCGCGCCGCCTTCTCCCAGGGAAAAACCATCGAAGCATTGATGGAGCAGTACGCGCTTTCCTACGATTCGGTGAAGCGCATCGTTTACAGCAGAAAGGAGGCCCCCATGCTGAAATACAGCGCCACGCTCTCCTCCGCCAAAGCCTACGGGGAGGCGGGGAAAATGGACGCCTGGATTCATTTGTACCTCAACGAGGAGGGCAGGAACATTCCCTTTTCGGACGGCCTGAAGCTGTTTGACCGGTATTATTTCAGCCCGGCGCTCATGCCCCTTGGGCTGTTCCGCCGCTGCGCCGGGCCGGAGCCGGACATGAAATACCGTATCCACCCGGATTGGTTCGCCCAGCACGTGGAAAGGCTGGAACAGGCCATCCGGCAGGGGGCGGATATGCCGCCCCTGATCGTGCATTATGTGGAAGGGGAATTTGAACTCAACGACGGCAACCACCGGCACAAAGCCTATGAAAATGCAGGCGTGGAAAACGTGTGGGTGATCGTGTGGATCACCGAGGAAAAGGAGTATCGGGATTTTCTTAACCGGTACGGGGATTATGTGAAGGGTTGCAAAGTCATACGCGGATAAAGCCGCATCCCATAGGGAAACGGCGCTTCGGGAAACCGGGCGCTGTTTTTTTGGCCTTTCTCCGGGTGGAATTGGAATATATTCACAATTTGTTCACAGAATACCGGCCCGTTTTTTAAGGTTCGATTAAGGCAGACCGGGTAAAAGTAAATCTGCAAGCCGATTCTTGCTCCGAGGGGGAGAAAGGAAGGAAACCATGGAAACGCATATGGAGCCCGCGGCGATTCCCGCCCCAAAAGAAAAAGACGCGAAAAAGGGAAAACGCAGGAAAAGAATCATCAAACGGATCATTTTGATCGCGCTTTTGCTGGCGCTGCTGGGCGGCCTGGGCTTTTTGGGCTATAAGCGGCTGGAGGCGGAATATACGGTGACGTATCAGGAATACACCGCCACCACCGGCACCATCTCCAATTCCCTGTCCTTCAGCGGCACTTTGCAGACCGTCAACAGCAAAACCTATACCGCCTCCGGCAGCGTAACGGTGCGGAGCCTGTATGTGGCCGTTGGCACGGACGTGAAGGCGGGGGATAAGCTGATGCGGCTCAGCAACGGCCAGACCCTGACGGCGGATTTCGACGGCAGGGTGAACCAGCTGCCGATCGCGGAGGGCGACGAAGTATCCAATGGGGAAACCCTGGCGCAGCTGGTGGATTTCACCCACATGAAAGTATCCATCCGGGTGGATGAATACGATATTTCCGACGTGAAGGCGGGGGACGCCTGCCGCGTCACCACCACCGCCACGGAAAACACCTTTGATTCCGTGATCGACAATATCAATTACGTTTCTTCCTCCAGCGGTTCCGTGGCATACTACACCGCCATCGCTTATGTGGACGTGCGGGAGGGCGTATACCCCGGCATGCAGGTGACGGTGACCATTCCCAAAGAGGAAGCCGCAAACGTGGTGATCCTTAAGGAAGACGCGCTGAGCTTTGACCGCACCAATCAGGCCTTCGTTTATCAGAAGGACGAAACGGGCGCGCTGCAGCAGGTGTTCGTGAAAACAGGCGTGAGCAACGGCAACTATGTGGAAATCACCGAAGGGCTCAGGAGCGGCGACAGCGTGTTCGTTGAAGTGGAAACCGAAGTCTCCGGCACAGCCAGCCTGCTGTCCAGCCTGTTCGGCAGGCAGAACTATATGGGCGGTTCGGGCCGCGGCACCCAGAACGGCGCCGCCACCCGGAACAGCAATTCCGGCGGCAGCGGCAGCTGGCCCGGCGGCACGGGCGGATCAGGTTCGGGCACGGGCGGATTTGGCGGTGGCAGGCCATGAGCGACGCTGAATTTTTCCGCATGACGGACGTGAACAAATTCTATCCCATGGGCGAAGAACAGGCGCACATCCTCAAGAACGTGAACCTGCGGATCGAAGCGGGGGAATACCTGTCCGTGCTGGGCCCCAGCGGCAGCGGGAAAAGCACCCTGATGAACATCATCGGCTGCCTGGATACCGCCACCTCCGGCAAGTACGTCCTGGAGGGACAGGAAATCGAGGAGCTGACCGAAGTGGAGCTGGCGCAGATCCGTTCCGGCAAAATCGGCTTCATTTTCCAGAATTCCCAGCTGCTGCCCCGGCTCACCGCCCAGAAGAACGTGGAAATGCCCCTGATTTACGCGGGCGTGCCGCCCCGGGAACGCAAACGGCGGGCCGGCGAAATGCTGGAAAGGGTGGGCCTTTCTGACCGGATTCACCACTATCCCAATCAGCTTTCCGGCGGTCAGCAGCAGCGCGTGGCCATCGCGCGGGCGCTGGTGGGCAATCCCTCCATCCTGCTGGCGGACGAACCCACCGGCGCGCTGGATCAGAAAACGGGGCGTCAGGTGATGGCCCTGTTTCAGGAGCTCAACCGGGAGGGCCGCACCATTGTGATGATCACCCACGATATGAATATCGCAGCCTGCGCCCGCAGGGTGGTGCACATCATCGACGGCGAGCTGACGGAGGGGGGCGAAGCAAAGGATGCTTAAATCCCTCATTATGATCAAGGAATGCTTTTCCATGTCCCTGAGCAATATCCGCAGCAACAAGATGCGCTCCTTCCTCACGGTGCTGGGCATCCTGATCGGCGTTACCGCCGTCATCGCCCTGATCACCACCGTTTCCGGCTTTTCGGGCACCCTGTCCTCCTCTTTCCTGCGTATGGGCGCGGGTACGCTGACGGTATCCGTCTCCGGCAGCGATTTGAAAAGCGGCCTCACCGCGGAGGATCTCGCCGGGCTGACGGCGCTGGACGAGGTGGAGGGCGTTACCCCCACGGTGTCCCTGCGCAGCCGGGTGTCCCGGGGCGGGGAATACAAAACCAACGTGTCCATCTCCGGCAAAAACGCCTATTACTTTTACAGAAACGATACTGCGGTCAGCCGGGGCCGGGCCATCCATCCCACCGACGAGAGCAGCAGCACCTTCGTTTGCCTGATCAATCAGGACATTGTGAACGAGCTGTTCTTCGGCGTGGACCCCATCGGGGAAAACATGTACATCGACGGCATCCCCTTCCTGGTGGTGGGCATCCTGGCGGACGACGCGGGGGAGAGCATTTCCAATATCATGAGCGGCAGCGCCGCCATCCTGATCCCCTACACCACGGCGCTGAAAATGAATAATTCCAGCGACGTGACCAACTTTACCGTGTATTTGGCGGAGGGCGCTGATTCCGAAGCGGCTTCCGCCCGGATCGAAGAAGCGATGGACGTGATGTTCAGCTTCGAGGACGACTGCTTCACCATCACCAGCATGAGCAGCATCGAGGATACCATGAACGATATGCTTTCCATGGTCAGCTCCCTGCTGGCAGGCATCGCTTCCATCGCCCTGGTGGTGGGCGGCATCGGCATCATGAACATGATGCTTACCACCGTCACCGAGCGCACCGTGGAGATCGGCCTGAAAAAGGCCCTGGGCGCGATTCCCTGGCAGATTCAGATACAGTTTTTGATCGAATCCTTCCTGCTGTCCATGATCGGCGGGCTGGCGGGGGTGGTGCTGGGCCTGATCCTGTCCTTTATCCTGTGCCAGGTCATGGGCTCCGCCTTCGTGATTTCCACAGGAGCCATCCTGCTGGGCGTTTCTTTCTCCGCGGCGGTGGGCATCATCTTCGGCTGGGCGCCTGCCCGGAAAGCCAGCAGGCTCAACCCCATCGACGCGCTTCGCGCAATGTGATTCAAAGAATTGGAGGTATCGCGGTATGAAAAAGTTCCTTTCTGCCCTGGCGGCGGCGCTGCTGCTGGTTTCCGTATCCTGCTCCGCTCTGGCGGATTCCGTCACCATGAACGGTACGGTGGTCAATATTGCGCCCCAAACCATCTCCGCGTCCCTTGGCGGCACGGTCAGGGAAATCTTTTTCTCGGCGGGCGATCAGGTAAAGGCCGGCGACGTGCTGGTCACGCTGGAGGGCGAAAAGGTGTACGCCCTGCAGGACGGCACGGTGCATTTCTTCGGCGAAGTGGGCGACAGCGCCGAAATGGTGGCCGACCGCTACGGCGCGGTGGCCTACGTGGAGCCCGCCTGTGAATACACCAT
>CACWWM010000205.1 GCA_902764565.1 uncultured Eubacteriales bacterium | reverse complement strand
GGTCGGGCTGGGTGACGCTGCCGGACGGCCGGGAAATCTTTGCGGAGCTGCGGCCCTATGAAGCCGTGCCCGCGGAGGAAGCCCGGCTGCTGCTCAATGACGAGCAAAGTGTGGCTGCGTGCGAAACGGAGGACGGCTTCCTGCTGAAAAATCATTGCCTGGAAGCGAAGATCGACCGCCGGGGCAGAATCACCGCGCTTAGGGCGTCTGCGCCCTCCGGCGCGCTGGATTTTCTGGACGGCGGCCAGATGATGAACGACTGGCGGCTGTACCGGAATCACCAAAACGTGTATGACGCCTGGGAGCTGGATCGGGGATGGGAAAAGGAGCGCATGGAAGAAGCCGTCCGCGCCGAAGCCCGCTTGACCCGGAACACTCCGGCGTGCGCCGAAATCACGGTGGACTATGCTGCGGGCGGCGGAGGAACAAATCACCTTTGAAACCACCGTGGACTGGCATGAGCGCCGGAAGATGCTGAAAGCCCATTTTGAAAGCAACGTTCTGTGCGAGGACGCGATACACGAAATCCAGTTTGGTTTCGTGAAGCGGCCCTGCCACCGTTCCCATGCCTTTGCCGGCGACCGTTACGAGGTGAGCAATCACCGGTACAGCGCCCTGTGCGAAGGGAACCGGGGCTTTGCCCTGCTGAACGACGGGCTGTACGGCCTGTCCACGGATCGGGGTGAAATGGCCCTGACCCTGCTCCGGGCCCCCCTGGTGCCGGACGAGACCTGCGACCGGGGGAAGCATACCTTCACGTATGCCCTGCGGCCCTTTGCCAAGCCCTTCCGGGCATCGGACACCGTGCGGGCGGGGTACGAACTGAACGCGCCCGTGCGCGTGCTGCCGGGCGCCTGCGAAGCGCGCACCGGCTACGCCATAGAGGGCGGCAGCGTCATTTTGGATTATGTAAAGCCCGCCGAGGACGGACGGGGCGCGATCCTGCGGCTGTACGAAAGCATGGGGGAAACCGCGTCCGGCACCCTGCGGCTGCCCCGGGAAAAGAAGATTTTCCTTTCCGCCATGGACGAAAGGGAAGAAACCTTCCTTTGCCAGGGAAAGGAACTGAACCTCACCCTGCGGCCCTTTGAAATCAGGACCCTGCGCGTGACGGATTGACGATACCAAGGAGGATACTGTTCATGTCCGGAACCGGACGCTTTACAGGCTGCGATTTAGGCGGCATCGTGCCCTTGTTTACCCCGTGGGATGAAAACTGCGGGCTGGCCCAGCCGGTTTTTTCCAAAGAAGCGGCGCTGCTGTCTCTTGAACTGGCTTCATCTGCCTATGATATGGACATAGACGCCTGGCGGGAAGCCGGGTGGCGGGATTTTTCCTTTCAGGTGGATAATACCCTGCTCACCGGCCAGACCGTGAACGCCGCCCCAGGCGGCAGACTGAGCGCCATGGTCAGCGATTATTTCCACCGTCTGGCCCGGGCGCGGCTGAATAGGGTCAACCCCATCAGCCAGCTTCGTGGAGCCCTGCGCCAGCGGGAGGGAGCGGACACCTGCAAGGCGGTGGTGATGCTGCGCCCCCTGGCGGAAGGCGTTCGGCAGTATGTGGTCGCCATCGGCTTCATGGGCACGGGGAAGCGCATTTACGATTGGTTCTCCAACTTCCGGCTGAACCGGGAGGAGGGCATGCACGCCGGCTTCCTGCAATTGACCAAGGAATTTGAAAAGAACGCCGATGAAATCTGCTTTCCGGAAACGGCCAGGGAATTGGGTTTAAGCAAGCTGACCCTTTCGGATATCCTTTCGGCGTGCCATCGGCCCGGCAGCCCTTTCCGCCTTTGGATGGCGGGCCACAGCCAGGGCGGCGCGGTGATGCAGCTGTTTGCCTTTCGGGAAGTCCGGCGGGGATTCCTTCGGCAGAATATGATCGGGTACGGCTTCGCGTCCCCCAGCGCGGTGTACGAGCGGATGGACTGCGACCCGGGCTCTTTTCCGCTGCTGCATATCCTGAACGCCGACGACATCTTTCCCCGCATGGGCGCGGCGCTGCACGTTGGCCGCTGCCGGGTGATGTACCCCGATCAGGCCATGCGGGACGCCTGCTATCAGGCCGCCTGGCAGGACGATTTGTTCCGGGCGGTTCACCGGCTCATGCGGGAAGTGACCGACAGCGCCGGGGCCTTCCTGCTGGTGGGAGCCATGCTCCGCGCCCTGGAGGACGTGCCCGCGGACAGCGCCATGGCCGCCCTGAACGTGCTGGCGGGATCGCTGGTGCCGGAAAAGCTGCTGGGCGCTTTGGGCAGCAGACGGGAGGATATTGTGCAGGCCCTGTACCGGCGGACGCTCCAGGGCTACCGCACGGCCTCCGAAGGCGGCGAGCCGTCCGAGGAGAAAATGGGCGTGCTGCGCGGGCGCATTGCCGCCCTGATTCTGCGGCACGGCGGCGCACCGTTCGCAAAAACCGCCCTGTCCTGCTTGGGCGTGTCCCACAGGCTGCGGGGCGATTATCCCCCGCAGGGCGTCGCGCCCTATCAGTACATTGTGGCCCGGCGGTTTGACGATTTGAAGCAGCGGCTGTGGCTGGCCCCGGTCAGCGCTATGGAGAATGCCGGCAGCAGAGGCCCGCGCAGGATATCGGGCGGGCGGTATGCCCGGTTTTCCGAAGAAAAGAAACGCAGAACCCGGTAAAGGAGACAAGGGATGAGCGTACAAACAGTAATCACCCTGCTGGGCGGCCTGGCCTTCTTCCTGTTCGGCATGCGCGTGATGGGGGAGGGGCTGGAACAGGCCGCCGGGCCCAAGCTCAAGCATTTTCTCACCCTGATGACCCGGAACCGGGTGATCGCCATGCTGACGGGCATCTGCGTCACGGCCATCATCCAGTCCTCCGGGGCCACCACGGTGATGGTGGTGGGCTTTGTCAACGCCCAATTGCTCACCCTGGCCCAGTCCGTGGGCGTGATTATGGGGGCCAACATCGGCACCACCGTCACGTCCCTTTTGCTGTCCATCAAGTTCGATCCCGGCCCCGTGTTTGCCTTGATCGGCATCCTGATGATCATGGTGTTCGGCAAAAAGGAAACGGTGAAGCAGGCGGGCATGGTGTGCATGGGCCTGGGCGTGCTGTTCATCGGCATGGATCTGATGAGCGAATCCACGGAGCCCCTGCGGGAATGGCCGGTGTTTCTGAACCTGATGCAAACCGTGCGCAATCCCTTTTTGGGTCTGCTGGTTGGCGCGGCGGTGACGGCGCTGCTGCAAAGCTCCTCCGTTTCCGTCGGTATCGTGCAGGTGCTGGCGGCGGGCGGCCTGGTGAGCATGGAAGGGGCGCTGTACCTGGTGCTGGGCGCGAAAATCGGTTCCTGTACTCCGTCGCTTTTATCGATGGCCAATTCCCGGGTGTCCGCCAAGCGCACGGCCATGGTGCATTTGTTATTCAACGTGATCTGCGCCGCCCTGTTCCTGACGCTGGACGCCTTCTTCCCCCTGGCCCGGTGGGCCCAGGAGCTGGTGCCCGGCAGCCCCAAGCTGTGCATTTCCTTTATGCATATTGCCACCAGCGTGGCGTCCACTTTCGTGCTGCTTCCCTTCAGCAATCTGCTGGTGAAGCTGGCCTGTGCGATCATCCCCGGCCAGGAGGAAGAGGAACGGCAGGCCATGAAGCTGCAGTTTTATGATGAACGCCTGCTGAAAACCCCCGCCCTGGCGGCGGAGCAGCTGCACCGCGAGGTATGCCGCATGGGCCGGGAAACCCACGATCACCTGATCCTGGCCCTGAACGCCCTGCGTACCCTGGATTTTTCCCACGAGGCCGAAATCAACGATCATGAGGAGCTGGCCGATTATTTGGAGGAAGCCATCACCGAAGGGCTGGTGGCTGTCATGCCCCTGGAGCTGAGCGAGCATGAAAGCAAGCGCATCGCCGAGCTGTTCCATGTGGTCACGGACTTGGAGCGCATCAGCGACCATGCCATGAACCTGCTGGGCCTTGCCAAAGAACGTCAGCTTCGGAACGCCAAAATCTCCGAGAAGGCCGACGCCGAGCTGGAAGAGCTGTTCGGCCACGCCATAAAGGTGCTGGATTCCGCCTTGGAGGGATTGGAGGAATGGGATATCCCTGATTCCATTATGGAACTGATCCAGCAGGAGGAACAGAACGTGGACGATATGACCGAAGCCCTCCGCCGCAAGCATATCGACCGCCTGAAAGAACACAAGTGCACCCCCAAAGCGGGCGTGATCTTCCTGGAAACCATCAACAATTTGGAGCGCGTGGCCGACCACGCAGTGAATATCGCCGCCTGCGCCCGGGAGGACGCCATGCACGCGCATGCATGATATGGCGCATCCATAGCCGACGCGCCGCATCCGAAAGCCCATGGAAGCAAGCTTTTTATCCGTAAGGAAAGGCGCAAATTGTTCACGAATTGTTTTTTTGCTTTTTCTGCTTGACATAAGGCTTCGATTTGTGTATATTATGTGTGCGGTTAGAAATTTCTAACAACGAAAATGGTTGTGACGCCTCCTTTTCTTCTCCCTCAAAGGCACGTACCGTGCGGCATCACGGTATGTGCCTTTTTGATTTCGGTAGGAATGGAAAAAATTTTTGATGTACGATTTTATCGCTTGACAACCGGCGGGAGGCATGATATGATTTCGATGTTAGAAATGTCTAACTGTGCTGCTCAGTTATAAATGCTGCCTTGGGGCAGCAAATTTTATGGGCGATAGTTAGATGAATCTAACAAACGAAACGCATCAGAAGCTGCGGCGCGATCAGGAACGATGAAACCTGTTCCGGCTGACGCTTCAGCCCGGCAGTTTTCATACAATTCATTTATTTTTAGGAGGTACCCCATGAAAGCATTTCGTACCCTGCTTGCCCTGGTGATGGCGCTGTGTCTGGCGCTGGGCGTGTCCTGCGCCCTGGCCGACCAAACCTTGTACGGCGACGCCAACGTGGATCAGCGCTATTATCCCGCCGTCACGCCCTTCATCCATCCGCCTTTCTACAATGTGAAGCTGACCGTGGAAGTGGACGATCACGGCGTCATTACCGCTGTGACCGACAACGGCACCGGCGGCGCGGGTTCCGTTCAGGAAGGAAACGAGGAATTCTGGGCTAACAAGAACAAGCCCTACTTTGACGCGGCGGTGAACGGCGG
>CACWWM010000204.1:4739-7230 GCA_902764565.1 uncultured Eubacteriales bacterium | reverse complement strand
CGTCGAAGATGCGGCGGAGGAACCGCTGGCGGAAAAAGCCGTGCTTGCGCAGCAGGGTGGCGGCGTTCACCTGAATCAGCCCGTCGCTTTCGTCCCGGAGATGCGCGATCTGATCCGGCTTTTTCAGGCATTCGTAGCGCTCCACGTGGGCGTAAACGGGGATGTAGCCCATTTCCGCCACAGCCAGCCCGGCTTTCAGGATATCCCGGAAGGGTTCGTCCGGGGAAAACTCCACCAGCAGGCAGCGGGTGCCCGCCAGGGTAGGCAAGCGGCCCTCGGAAAGCTGGTAAACGGTGCTGGGGGTATACAGCACCTCCGACCCGGTATACAGGGTCAAATCGATATTTTCCGCGCGCAGATAGGCCCGGGTTTCTTCCAGGTGGGCCTTGTACTTTTCAAAATCGAAGGGGGCCTGGCCCGGGGCGATATGGGGGGTGGTGATGATGGCGTGCACCCGGTTTTCCACCGCCTGCCGGATCATCTTTTGGGTGCCCTCGAAGGTTTCCGCCCCGTCGTCCACGCCGTAAATCAAATGATGGTGAATATCGATGAACATGCCCTTCTCCTTTTCGCCGTACCAAATCCGCCGCGCAGCGCGGCATATTTTCATTATAGGAGCAAACCCGCCGTTTGTCCATTCTTTTTGCGGCCGAAAGCGTTCGGGATTCGCCAAGAATCCATTTGACATCTCACGGTTTTTTTGACATAATATCCATGAAAAGCAAACCCCTTAAAAGCGAAAGTGAAGCACCGGAAAGGAGCCTGAAATTATGAAAATGACCTTCCGCTGGTATGGCAGCGCCATCGATCCCATTCCCCTGAAATATGTGAAGCAGATTCCCGGCATGACGGGCCTGATGGGCCTGCTGGACAAGCCCGCGGGCGTGGACTGGCCCGAGGAGGAATTCGCGGCCCTCAAAAAAGAAGTGAACGACGCAGGCCTGGAAATCGAAGTGATCGAAAGCGTCAACGTGCACGAAGACATCAAGATGGGCCTGCCCAGCCGCGAAGAATACATCGCCAATTATATTTCCACCATCCGCATGCTGGCCAAGCATGGGGTAAAGGTGATCATTTACAACTTCATGCCCGTCTTCGACTGGCTGCGCACCGACCTGGCCCGGGTCATCCCCGAGGACGGCAGCAACAGCCTGTACTTCGACGAAAAGGATTTGGGCGAAATGGGGCCGCTGGAAATCGTGCGCAAGACCGCCGAGGACAGCCACGGCTTCACCCTGCCCGGCTGGGAGCCGGAGCGCCTGGCCCTGCTGGAAACCACCCTGAAGCAGTACGAAAGCATCGGCCCGGACGACCTGCGGAAGAACTTCAAGTATTTCCTGGACGCGGTCATTCCCGTGTGCGAGGAAGTGGGCGTGCGCATGGCCTGCCATCCCGACGACCCGGCCTGGCCCATCTTCGGCCTGCCCCGCATCACCCACAGCCAGGAAGCGCAACGTGAAATACCTGGGCCACCATCATTTCCGGGAAGCGGCCCACCTGAGCAGCACCGGCGATCTGGACTTGTACGAAATCGTCAAGGCCATTTACGACACCTGCCCCGACACCTACATCCGCCCCGACCATGGCCGCATGATCTGGGACGAGCAGGGACGCCCCGGCTACGGCCTGTACGACCGGGCCCTGGGCGCGGCGTACATCAACGGGCTGTGGGAAGCCATCGACAAGAATAACAAGTAAAGCAACGGTTCGGATTTGCAAAAACGAACGCGCCGGAAACCAGCGGAATGCTGGCCCGGCGCGTTTTTTGCTGTTTTCAGGGCTTCGGCTGTTCCTGCCGAACGCCGATCACAATATGCTGACGATCGCTTTCCCGGGTTTTGATGGTTTGCAGCGAATACGGCGTGGGCGTTCCGTTTTTCAGCTTCAGGAACGGGAGCGCGGCGGCTTCTTCCTGCTCCATCCACCGCGTCAGGTTCGCTTTGCTGACGGCCTCCCGGACCTTCTCCGCGTCGGGCTCGCACACGTCCCTGAGCAGCTTCTCCCGGATATCCCGGAAGAAATCGACGCCGCCGGGACGAATTTCCAGGCCGCCGTCCTTGTCCGTGCGGAACTCAAGATAGAAGTCCGTGACCACGTCCACGTAGAAGATGCTTTCAAAATCGCCGGTCAGCGCCTTGGAGATGCTCATGCAGGTTTTCCTGGCGGCGGGCGTTGCTTCTGCCTGTGCTTCCGTCCGCTCGATCAGGAAACGGTCAAAGGCTTCCGGCGGCACGGGCTTGGAGAAGTAATATCCCTGCACCAGATCGCAGCCCATGGCCTTTAACACCAGATACTGTTCTTCGGTTTCCACGCCTTCGGCCACGATAGGAACGTGCAGATAGTCCGCGATGTCGATGATCAGCTCGATCATGCGCACGTCCCGGTTCTCTCCGAACGCGCTGCGCACAAAGCTCATATCCAGCTTCAGCGCGTCGATGGGCAGATGCGACAGCATGCCCAGGGACGAATAGCCCGTGCCGAAGTCGTCCAT
>CACWWM010000204.1:0-4724 GCA_902764565.1 uncultured Eubacteriales bacterium | reverse complement strand
CTCCTTGGCGGCGGAAACCACCTGGTCAAAATCGCTCGTATAGGCCGATTCCGTGATTTCCAGGATCAGGTCGTCCGGGAGCAGATTGTATTCTTCCAGAATGCTTTTGAAGATGGTTTTCAGGTTCGGGGTGAGCATGTCGATGCGGGAAACGTTCACCGACACCGGCACGGAATAGCCGAAGCGATCCTTCCAATCCCGGATCCTGGCGGCGGTTTCGCGCCATACGAAATGATCCAGATCCAGAATCAGGCCGTTATCCTCCAGCAACGGGATGAACACGCCGGGGCTGATCATGCCCAGCTCCGGATGATCCCAGCGCACCAGGGCTTCCGCGCTGGCCAGGACGGGCTTGTCGGGCCGGATATCAAACTTGGGCTGGAAGTACACCATGAAACGGCCGCTTTCCAGGGACGGCTTGAAATCCTCCAGCAGGCGTTCCCTGTACAGCTCCGCTTCGTGCATTTCGGTATCGTAGATGCCGATGGCCTTCCGATACCCGTTTCTGACCGTATTGGCGGCGATCTTCGCGTAGTCAAAGCGGCGCACGATCTGGAGCGATTTATCCACCTGGGAGTACACGCCCATGCGCAGCCGCACCCGGTTTTCGGACACGTCCCCGTCCACAAGGCCTTCGGAAGCCTTGTCCAGGATGGCGCCGTAATCCTCCCGGTGGGGGCAGTAGATCAGGAAGGTATCGGCCCCCCGGCGGCAGGCCACGCCGCCCACCTCCCGGGAAATCTGGCGGATCTGCCTGCCGATGCGGGAAAGCACGCTGTCGCCGTACTGCTTTCCGTAGCGCTCGTTGAGCATATGGAAATGATTCACGTCCAGAATGATGGCGTCCATGGGCGTTTCGTGGTGGTGCTGGTCGTACATCCGGACGTAGCGGAGGAAGTAATCCAGATTGAGCAGGTTGGTCAGGCTGTCGCGTTCCGTGGACTGGATGATGCTGCGCTTCTCGGTCAGCTCGATGCTGCGGGTCACGCGGGCCTGAATGATTTCGGCGGTGGGGTAGGGCTTGGGGATAAAGTCGATGGCGCCGATTTTGAGGCAGTCCACTTCCGCGGTCTGATCCGCCGTCATGACGATGACCGGGATGTTTCGGAACTCCTCCTCTTCCTTCATGACCTTCAGCACCTCCATGCCGCTCATCTGCGGCATTTGAAGGTCCAGCATGACCAGGGCCAGGTCGTCCTGATGGGTTTTGATCTTTTCCAGCGCTTCGATGCCGTCGGAGGCGTACAGGATGTCATACCCGTCGCCCAGCATGGCGCCTAAAATCATCTGGTTGATGCGCTCGTCCTCCACGATCAGAACGTGGCGCTTGAGGTGCATGATTTCCGCGTCTTCATCCATGGGGAACATGGGCTTGCCCTCCGCCTCCGCGTCTTCGCGGGAGACGGCGCCCATGCCCTTGAGCAGCTTCTTTTCTTCGTACATCTGCGCGTCCGCCCGTTCAAACACGGTATGGAAGCAGGTATCCTCGCCGGGCCGATATTCCGAAAGGCCGCCCGAAATGACGATTTCATTGGTGCTGATATGCTCCACCGAACGGTCGTGCAGCGCAAGCAGCAGTTCCCGCCGGATGAGATAATCGCGCCCGGTCAGGATCACCGTGAATTCGTCGCCGCCGGTCCGGAAAACCGGGCTGTGCTGGAAAATGTCGCAGATCATCCGGCTGGCCTTGATGATGTACTCGTCGCCCGCCTTGTGGCCCAGGGTATCGTTGATCACCTTCAGGCCGTTTACGTCGCAGACGGCCACGGCAAATTTCTCGATGGCGTTTTCCGCAATGGAAGCGTCGAGCTGCTTTTCGTTCAGCTGGAAAGCGTGCTTGCTCTTGATGCCGGTCAAGGGATCGGTCAGCGCGGCGGTGCGGGCCTGGTCGCGCTCGCCCGCGGTCTTCTTTTCCCACTTGTTCATGGTGGAATAATTGATGAGCATCACGATAAGAGACAGGCCGAACAGCCCCGTGATGACGAATACGCTGGCGTTGTCCGCGTCGTGGAGCCGATGAAGCTGGGCCGCGAGGAATTCCTCTTCGTCCGCCGTCCGCGTTTCGCTGCCGGTGGCTTTGTCCATATAGTCGCCGATCTCCGTGATGATGATTTTTTCCCGGTCTTCATTCAGCCGTTCCGCCCAGGTCATAGCGTTTACCACGATGAAGACGAGCAGGGCGATCCATACGATGATGGCTTTGCCGAATCTCCTGGCGTGATCCTTCCGGATCACAAAATGGAAATAGATCAGGCCGATGATGGACCAGGCAGCCATGAGCACATAGGTTTCAGTTTCAATGGTATAGTCGGCAAAAGCGCTGGGGAACAGCAGGAAGACCAGGAAGGCGACCAGGATGAACAGGCAGATGCCGCTGATGAAGCGGTTCTTTTTCGCCCCTTCTTTCCCGGAAACCTTAAAGACCGCCACAGCCGCGAAGCCGTAAATGATGGTCGCGCCGATGGTGGTGGTGTCCACGATCCAGCCGATGGCCGTTCTGCCCAGAAAAGGAACGGGCAGGGAAACAAGCAGCACCAGCAGGATGGCTTTGGCCGGGATTTGCTTTTCATTGAGCACGGAAAAGCGCTCCGGCAGCACGCCGTCCTGGGCCACGGCATAGCACAGGCGGCTGAGGGTGCGCAGCATGCCGATCAGGCTGGTCAGCACCAGCGAAAGCAGGGCCGCCATCAGGATATAAACGCCGGTGCTGCCCATGTAACGGTACGCGGCGTAGAACGCGGGCAGCCCCTCGATGCCCTCAAACTCGTTCAGGCGGCTGATATAATCCAGCCAGCTTGCGCAGCCCTCCGGGTACGCGGAAACGCTCATCAGGATAATAAAGACGTACAGGGCCGTCGTGGCCGCCACGGAAATCACCAGGACGCGGAAGATGCCGCTGTGCTTGAACCGGTATTCCGCCGCGGAATGGGATACGCTTTCAAAGCCGATGAAGGCCCAGGGCGAAATGAACGCGATATGGGCGACCTGCCGGAAAACGCTGGCGTCCGGGATGAAGGCGGGGCTCATGGACACGCCAGAGCCCTTGCGGCCGATCATGACGGCCGCAAAGCAGACCGTGATGCCCACGGTGAAAATCAGCGTCATGGCCACCATCGCCCGCGCCGTGGCCTTTTTGCTCCTGGCGCACAGCAGGCCCACCAGCAGGATCACGGCCAGCGTCACCAGCGCTTCGCCCAAATAGACCTCGTAGCCGAAGATCGTATAGAGCGGGCCGAATTTGAATACGCCGTGCAGGAAGTACCGCGCGAACAGCGGAATGCTGGTGGCGTTGGCCCAGAAGATGGAAATATAAATCAGGAACATGAACCACGCGATCAGGAACGCGCGGTCATAGCCGAAGATGGATTTCACATAGTGATACAGTCCGCCCGTGCCGGGATAGCGGTTGGCCAGAAAATGATAGTGGCTCGCCACCATCAGCATCATGGCAAAGCCGATCAGCAGGCCGATGATGGAGCCCAGCGGCCCCGCCTGGGACAGATAGGAGCTGCTGGTAACCACAAGGGAGCCCCAGCCGATGGCCGAGCCTACGGATAAAGCCCAAACCGCCAGCGGCGAAAGATAAGGCTGCAATTTCGTTTCCTGCCCGGCGGCAGAAGCCGGTTCTTTCATCACGATCCCCCCGCTTTATCTTTCTGTATGCGCGGCCGGTCAGCCGTGCGCAATGCGGATATTCGTAATGGCGCGCTGACCGCCGATGAACGCCGGCGGCACGTTGTTTTCTTCATCCGTGAAGATCACATATTGCGGCAAAACCGGCGGTTCATCCTTCTCTTTTTCGGGAAACTGATTCGTCAAATCCGGATTTAAGAACGTTTTTTTGGATTTCCCTTTTGAAGTGCAAATGACAGTATGAATTTATTGCATCATTATTCCGCGTCGATGGAACCGAAGGTGAAGGGCGTCGCGCCGGTGATGGTGTCCGGCGTCAGGGTCATGGAAGCTTCCTCGATGCTCAGGGTTGCGAAGGAATACTCCGTTCCGTCCGCGAAGTTGAACTGGATGGTCAGCGCGTGATGGGCTTCGCTTTCGGGATCGATCGCGTAGTCCGCAACGCAGGACGTTCCGGGCTCGATCAGGGTCGCGATGATGGTGGTGGTGCTGGGATCGGCATTCTCCGTGACGGCAACCGATTCAATCACCTTGTCCGTCTTGTTGATGATCTTGTAGTTGCCGACCTGGTACATCTTGGTGTTGAACTTGATGGGGGTGGCGCCGGTCATGGCGTCGGCCGCCAGCAGGTCGATCAGCACGTTTTCAAAGCTCAGGGTCTCGAACTTGTATACTTTTTCCTCGTCCCCGTTGGAGAAGGTGAGGGTGTAGCGATGCTCGAGATCCTCTTTGGTTTCGTTTTCTTCCGCGTTCAGCGTCAGATAGATGATCAGATCGTCGCCCAATAATTCGCCATCCAGAAGATCCAGCACTTCGCCGGTCTTGTTGTCCGTCAGGGTGAGGACGGCAATGGAATCGCCGGTAAGGTTGCGGAACTGGTAGTAGGCAGTCTGAGGAGCGGCATTTTCTTCAGCCAGGGCAGCCGCGCAGGTGAAAACCATCATCAGGGTGAGAAGCAGAGCGATCGTTTTTTTCATTTGGTGTTACCTCCAAGCATTTGTTTGCGTCATACTGTCACTGCGGTTCAAAAGGAAGAATCCGCCAAACGCTCTTAAATCCGGATTCGCAGGCTCCGTGCCTTGAAATCTGAA
>CACWWM010000203.1 GCA_902764565.1 uncultured Eubacteriales bacterium | reverse complement strand
GTGTCCATTGAACACGAGGACGGCCTCATGAGCGGGGAAGAGGGCCTGAGCAAAGCCATCCGCTTCATGCAGGAAGTGATGATGTTCGAGGATCCCGGCGAAATGTACTGGGCGTAAACGCCATTCAGCTATCGCTGCATGGTGCGCAAGGGGGAATCCTTCCCCCTTGCGAGATCCCCCTACGGTTTTTCCTAAAATCCCTTCGGGATTTCCGGGCGGAAAAACCGCAAGGCAAGAAAATTTCATCCGGTCGTCTGCGCTCCCTCCTGAAATTTTTGTCCTCGCGGCGTACACGCCGCCACTGTGGATTTCAGTCAAGGGGAAGCCCCTTGACAATCCCCTTGATCTATCGCCGTACGAATAAACAGTACGGCGCTTTTCTTTTTGTTCTGTTCTATCCCACATCTGCTTGGCATACATATTTCCCATGGATTGGCGGTTGATCGTACCCGAAGAACCGGGCTGGTCGGCTTCGGGGGTGGAAAATGCCTGGGAAGTGCGTCTTCGGCCGGGGCAGCCCGTTTTAGCGGTGAAGCCGGGCGGCGTATGGCGGGGGAGCCATGTGCTTACCCCTGCGGAAGTGGCCCAGGCGGCCCAGGCCCTTTGCGGCCATGAAATGGCGGCCCGGCAGCGGGAACTGACCGAGGGTTTCCTGCCTCTGCCCGGCGGCCATCGGCTGGGCGTGTGCGGAGTGATGGGCCCCAAGGGCATGCAGGAAATCACCAGCCTGTGCGTGCGTTTGGCCCATGAAGTGAAGGACGCGGGCGCAGGCATTTTTCCCCGCATCCAGGGTTTTTCCGCGCTTATCATCGGACCGCCGGGCGCGGGAAAGACCACCCTGCTTCGGGATTTTGTGCGGTTGTACAGTATGGCGGGAACGCCCGTGGGCGTGGCTGACGAGCGGGGCGAAATCGCCGCCTGCCGGGGAGGCATGCCCCAGCTGGACGTG
This sequence comes from uncultured Eubacteriales bacterium, assembly GCA_902764565.1. GTDB lineage: Bacteria > Bacillota > Clostridia > Christensenellales > Aristaeellaceae > RUG563. The sequence goes on along the minus strand of CACWWM010000203.1, from coordinate 7,739 downwards.
GGCCCCATGACCGACGTGGTGACCGGCCTGGATAAGGGCGCGTCTTTGCGCCTGCTGGTGCGCTCCATGGCCCCCGGGGTGGCGGCTGTGGACGAGATCGCCGGGGAAGAGGACGCCGCCGCCTTGGGCGAGGCCCTGCGGTGCGGGGTCTCAGCGCTGGCAACCATTCATGGCCGAAGCCTTGCGGATATTCGGCAGCGGCGGGGTATGGAAAAGCTGTTGGGGCCAGGGGCCTTTGAGCGCGCCGTCTGCCTCACGGCTCCCGGCGAAAAACCGCGGGTGCTGAGCTGGAACGGGGAGGAAATCAAGGAATGAACGGGCTGCTGGCGCTGGCGGCGGCGGGCGGATGCGCTGCCGTGGGCATGGGCGCGTCCCGGCGGCTGGGAAAGCGCTGCGCCCTGCTGACCGGCTGGGACGGGGCGCTGCTTCGTATGGAGGGGGCCGTCACCCACAGCGGCGCGGGCCTGATCGACGTGCTGAAGCAGGGGTCGGGGGAAGGAAACGCCGTCCTGGATGAATTGATTCTCCGCATGGGAAAATCCCCCGCCGCGTCCCCGGAAGCCCTGACCGACAGCCTGCCCTGGGACGAGCTGCTTTCCCCCGACGAGCGGGAAACCCTTTCCGTCTGCCTGCGGGGCCTGTTTACCCCCACCCTCACCCAGCAAGCCCAGGCCCTGGCCGCGGCCCGGGATCAGTGGGCCGTGCATCTGCGCCGCTGCCGGGAAAAACGGGAGCAGGACGGCAAACTGTACGTCAGCCTCGGCTGGCTGGGCGGCGCGGCGGCGTTTATCTTGCTCTGTTAAACAGAAAGGGACGGTTTATGTCAGCAAACAAAGTGAGGCAGGGGGCTTCTTCAGCCCCCTGTACCCCTGAACCAAGGGCCTTCGGCCCCTGGACCTCAATAGGCGAATTGACTTGGTTTAGGGGAAACGAACAACCTCCGCCTGTCGTCGGGAAATACGAAAGATGGAGGGCTTCTGGTCCACAGAAAGCCGGGAAATCCTGAGGGGAAAGCGAGCTTTCCCCTCGGGATTATTCCCCGGCTTTCTCCGGATGCTATGCATCCGGATTGGCCGCTTTCAGCGGCCGGACCAGAAGCACAAGGGTATCAAACCGGACTGTTCTTTTTGAGTAGCGGCGAAAAATGTCTGTTCACCGCTTTAGTTATTTCCGCAGGTGCAGGGTCCAGGGAGGTCACCTCCCTGGTGGGGTCTGGGGTGAAACCCCAGCGTTCTCCCTGCTGTTTACTTAAGGTGTCCGCTAAATGATGCATCGTGTCTTGTAGGGGGTGCTGCTGTGCAAGTCGAAGTATTGCTTCGGATCGCCGGGGTAGGGCTGCTGGTGACGGCCATTTGCCAGGTGCTCACCCGGGCGGGGCGGGAGGAAATCGCCACGCTGGCCACGGTGGCGGGCATATTGCTGGTGCTGTTCATTGTGGTGAATTTGGCGGGCGAGCTGATCGCCCAGGTGCAGGCGGTGTTTCATCTGTCATGATGGAAGCGCTGCGGGGGGCGGGCTTCGCGGTGACGGCGGCCATGCTGTGCTTCGCCCTGCGGGCCGCCCATCGGCAAGCGGGCGCGGCGGCGGCCATCGCCGGGGGATTGATGCTGTTTTTCGCGGCCATTTCCCGGCTGTCCCTGGCGGTGGACGCCCTGCGGACGCTGGGCGAAAAAACGGGCGTTTCGGATGCCACCCTGATGCTGCTGCTGAAGCTTACGGCCATGGCGTATGTGACCGAGCTGTCCGCCCAGCTGTGCCGGGACGCGGGAGAGGAGGGATTGGCCGTGAAGGCGGCGCTGTGTGGCAAAATGCTGCTCATGGCCCAAACCCTGCCCCTGATCCTGGAAATCGGGGATATGACCCTGGCTCTGGCACCATGAAGCGGCTGCTGCTGTGCCTTGCTTTCCTGTTTCTGCTGTGCCCTGCGGCGAAGGCCGAGGGGCTGGAAGGGGCGCTGGATACGGTGTGGGACGGGCTTTCCCTGCGGGACTGGCAGGAGGCTTATGACCGGGCCTTTCCCCAGGGCGAGGATTTCCGCACCCTGATCCTGAAATTAGCCAAGGGCGAACGGGTACTGAACCCGGAAGAATTGCTGCGCTCCCTGGCTTCCCGGTGGATGGGCGCGCTGACGGAAAGCCTGTGGCGATTGGCTCGGCTGGTGACCCCCGCTGTTTTCTGCGGGGTGCTGCGGCGGCTTCGGCTGACTTTTGCCCGGCCCGCCTTGGGGGAAGCCCTGGACGGGGCCTGCTTCCTGCTGCTGGCGGGCTGCATGGCCCAGGATTTGGGCGCGCACATGCGGCTTGCCCAGGGTGCCATTGCGGGCATGGCGGATCTCATGCAATCCTTGTTCCCGGTGCTGCTGACGCTGCTGGCGGCGGTGGGCGGCACGGCTGGGACGGCGTTTTTTCAGCCCACCGTTGTGGCGGCCAGCGGCACCATGACGGAACTGGTGCGCTCCGTTTCCCTGCCCCTGGCCTTGGCGGCGGGCACGGCTGCCATTCTGAGCCGCTTATCGCCCCGCATGCGGATCAGCCGCCTGTGCGCCCTGCTGAAAACCGCCGCGTCCTGGACGCTGGGCGTTGGTTTTACGGTGTTTATTTCCGTTACCGCCCTGCAATCCTTCGGCGCCGCGGCGGCGGACGGCGTGTCCATCCGGGCGGCCAAATACGCGGTGGATCATTTCGTGCCGGTGGTGGGCGGCATGTTCGCCGATACCATGGACACCCTGGTGGGGGCGTCCCTGCTCATCAAAAACGCCCTGGGCCTCACCGGGCTTTTGATGCTGCTGTCCGCCGGGGCCGCGCCCATGCTTCAGACCCTGGCGGCGGCCATGGCCTACCGGGCCTGCGCCGCCCTGCTGGAACCCCTGTCCGACGACCGGGCCAGCGGGTGCATCCAGGATTTTTCCGATATCCTGATGCTGCTGTTTGTGATCCAATTGTCTGTGGGGGCCATGTTCCTGCTGCTGGTGGCCCAAATGCTGGTGGTGGGCAATTTGACGGTGATGCTGCAAAGGTCGCAACTCCCCTTCATGGGGAGATTGCTCCCTTTCGGCTGATCTCACCGCCGATGAGATTCCCGCCGCAGGCGGTCATCGGCGGTTCGTCCCCCTCGGTTTTTCCTGTCGCTACGCTCCCGGGCGGAAAAACCGCAAAGTAAGAAAATTTCATCCGGTCGTCTTCGCTCCCTCCTGAAATTTTCATCCTCCCGGCGTACACGCCGCCGGTGCGGATTGCAGTCAAGGGGGTACCCCTTGACGATCCCCCAGTATCGTCTATTGCTTTCATTTTGGGTGAGAAAACGCTATGAACGTGTTTCTGCGAAGGATCGCGGGCCTGTGCCTGATCCGCATGCTGCTGGATATGGCCCTGCCCGAGGGCGAGTGCGCCGCCTGGGCGGAGCTGGGCATGGAACTGGCTGTGATGCTGTGCATTTTGGAAGGTTTTCGGGAATTGGCGGCGCTATTCTAATTAAGTGATAAACAAATGATATGGTGGAAATCTATCAAAAACATGTTTATTGCGGCTTTCTCGGAAGGGGGTCTGGGGGAAACCACTCTTTGGCCTCCAAAGAGTGGTTTCCCCCAGAATTTTAGGAGAGAGAATGAAGAAGTGGCTGGAAGCGGTCAAGGGCATGAAGGGCGGGGTGTGGCTGCTGCTGATCGCGGTGTGCGCGGCGGCGCTTCTGCTGATGCCCGGTTCTTCCACGGGCAAAACGGGCATGACGGAGGAGGAACAGCGGTACAGCGCCACCCTGTCCCGCATCGCGGGGGCGGGGGAGGTGCGCATTTCCATCGCCTATGCCCAAACCGCTTCTTCTTTTGGCTCTGCCAGCCGTCAGCCCACGGGCGCGGTGATCGTGGCCCAAGGGGCGGGCAGCGTGGCGGTGCGGCTGGAGCTGCTGCGGGCGGCGGAAGCGCTGCTGGGGCTGAGCGCCCAGGAAGTGGAGGTATTTGCCATGGAGGCATCCCCGTGAAAGGAAAATGGAAAGACCGGATTTGGAACGGGCTGATGCTGGCCACGGTGGCAGCCGCCCTGATCTTTACCCTGACCAAAGGCACGCCGGAACAGGAAAGCGCGGCCCTGCCCCTGGCCGTCGCCAGTCTGCCCACGCCGCTGCCCACAGCCGCGCCTGCCCCGGCGGAGGCATACCGGCAGGAGCGCGCCCAGACCCGCCAGCGGGATCGGGACGCTTTGCTTGTGCTGGTGCAAAGCGAAAACGTCAGCCCCGAAACCCGCGCCCTGGCCGAAAGCCAACTGCTGGAAACGGCGAAAAACGACGAAATCGAGCTGGCCGCCGAGGCAGCACTCATTGCCCGGGGCTATGAAGACAGCCTGTGCGCCGCACGTCAGGGGAATATTACCGTGTTTCTGGACAAAGAAATCAGCGCCGGGGACGCGGCGCTGCTGCTGGATATCGTTCGGGAAGCGTCAGGGCTATCGCCGGAAAATATCCGTTTAACGGGATATTGATGAAAGAGATTGCGGGGGAAACCTCTCTTTGAGAGCCAAAGAGAGGTTTCCCCCGCGCCCCCTTCCGAGAAAACTATAAAAGGTTTCGAATACTCATTTTTGTTTATTCTGTTATTGCGGAAGATGGCTTCAAACTTTTGCTTTGAACCCTGTTCATTTCCGCTGTGATATGTTATACTATTCCCGATTTTCTGCGCAAGGAGGATGAAGCATGCTGCGCACCGGAAAAGTAGTGGCCGCCAACGGCGGCGAATTGGAAGTTTGTTTTGAACGGCCCGAAGCCTGCGCCCATTGCGGGCAATGCGGCGGGCAGAAGGAAAAAACGCTGGTGAAGTTTCCCGGCGACGTGCCTGTGGGCCGCTGGATCGACGTGGATATGCCGGAAGGACAGGTGCTGAAAGCCTCCGTACTGGCTTATGTATTGCCTTTGGCCATGCTGCTGGGCGGGCTGGCCCTGGGCAGCCTGCTGTTTTCCCAGGAAGCTCTGTGGGCTGTCACCGGCGTTTTGTGCATGGGCCTTGCCTGGCTGATCCTGCGCCTGATCGAAAAGCGCATGAAGAAAAAGGACGTATGGCAGCCCAAAATCGTGAACGTCTATGGGGACGGGGAGGAACCCGGCTGCCAGACAGTTTCAAACTGAACCGTTTATCCGGCGCGGCAATGCGCCGGTTTTTAATTTCTATCTGTGTCCCAGTTCTTGCACACATCTACCCAGGCCTGGCATCCGGAATACCGTTCCAGTTCGGGAATGGTCAGCTCGATGGCGCTGTTGCTGCTGCCGCAGGCGGGAAACACGGTGTCAAAGCGTTTGAGGGAGGCGTCCAGATAGACCTTCACGCCCTCCTTCACCGCGAAGGGGCACACGCCGCCCACCGCGTGGCCGATGAGGGCGAGGGTATCCTCCGGGGACAGCATTTTGGCCTTCACGGCGAATTGCGCCTTGAATTTGGCGTTGTCCACCTTGGCGTCCCCGGCGGCTACCACTAAGATAGGTTCGCCGTTTACCGCGAAGGACAGGCTTTTGGCGATGCGGCAGCCCGCGCAGCCCAGGGCCTCCGCCGCCAATTCCACCGTGGCGCTGGAAACGGTAAATTCCCGAATCCTGTCCTCCATGCCGTACTGCCGGAAAAACGCTCTTACATTCTCAATCGCCATAAGGGCCTCCTTGCGTTTGCTTCTGTTTTCGCCGCCCATTTTAGCAGAAAAGGGGACGGAAAACAACCGCCCCGCTGTTCCGGCTGTGTACAAAAATACCCCCGGCCTCCTTACGGAAGCCGGGGGAACTGTTTCTATCGTTTATCCGATCAATACATGCCGCCCATGCCGGGGTTGCCAGCGGGGGCCGCGGGTTCGGGCGCGGGAATGTCGGTCACCAGGGATTCGGTGGTCAGCACCATGGCGGCCACGGAAGCGGCGTTCTGCAGGGCGGAACGGGTCACCTTGGTGGGGTCGATGATGCCGCGTTCGATCATGTCCACATATTCACCCTTCAGGGCGTCGTAGCCATAGCCGGTCTTGCGGCTGCGGCGGATGTTTTCAATGATCACAGCGCCGTCGATGCCGGCGTTCAGGGCGATCTGACGCATGGGCTCTTCCATGGCGCGAAGCACGATCTGCACGCCGGTCTTGGCGTCGCCGCTGTTCTTGGAGACCAGGGCCTGCACCTTGCCGATGGCGTTCAGCAGGGCCACGCCGCCGCCGGGCACGATGCCCTCTTCCACAGCGGCACGGGTAGCGGCCAGAGCGTCTTCAATGCGCATCTTGCGCTCTTTCATTTCGATTTCGGTCGCAGCGCCCACCTGGATCACGGCCACGCCGCCAGCCAGCTTGGCCAGCCGCTCCTGCAGCTTTTCGCGGTCGTAATCGCTGGTGGTTTCGGCGATCTGGGCCTTGATCTGGTTCACGCGGTTCTTGATTTCTTCCTTGTCGCCCGCGCCGTCGATGATGGTGGTGTTTTCCTTGTCCACCTTCACCTGATGGGCCTGGCCCAGCATATCCACGGTGGCTTCCTTGAGTTCAAGGCCCAGCTCTTCGCTGATGACCTGGCCGCCGGTCAGGATGGCGATGTCGCGGAGCATTTCCTTGCGGCGGTCGCCGAAGCCGGGGGCCTTCACGGCCACGCAGGTGAAGGTGCCGCGCAGCTTGTTCACAACCAGGGTCGCCAGGGCTTCGCCCTCAACGTCCTCGGCGATGATGAGCAGCTTCTTGCCGGCCTGCACCACCTGCTCCAGAACGGGCAGGATCTCCTGGATGTTGCTGATCTTCTTATCGGTGATCAGGATGTAGGGGTTATCCAGCTCGGCCACCATCTTGTCGGTATCGGTGACCATGTAAGCGGAAGCGTAGCCGCGGTCGAACTGCATGCCTTCCACGGTGGTCAGTTCGGTCTTCATGGTCTTGCTTTCTTCCACGGTGATCACGCCGTCCTTGCCCACCTTTTCCATGGCGTCGGAGATCAGCTGGCCGATGGCCTCGCTGCCGGCGGAAATGGAAGCGACCTGGGCAATGGCCTGCTTGCCGCTGATGGGACGGGAGATTTCCTTCAGGCCTTCCACGGCGGCGTCGGTGGCGGCTTCAATGCCGTTTTTGAGCACCATGGGGTTCGCACCCGCGGCCAGGTTCTTCAGGCCTTCGCGCACGATGGCCTGCGCCAGCAGGGTGGCGGTGGTGGTGCCGTCGCCGGCCACGTCGTTGGTCTTGGTGGCGACTTCCTTGATGAGCTGCGCGCCCATGTTTTCAAAGGGGTCTTCCAGCTCGATTTCCTTGGCGATGGTCACGCCGTCGTTGGTGATAAGGGGCGCGCCGTATTTCTTGTCCAGCACCACATTGCGGCCCTTGGGGCCCAGGGTGATCTTGACGGTGTTCGCCAGGGCGTTGATACCGGATTCCAGGGCGCGGCGGGCGTCCTCGCCATATTTCAATTGCTTAGCCATTTTATATTCCTCCTGATCTTTCATTCATAATTTGCGACGGGAAAGTGTGCAGAGTTCAGAGTGCAGAGTACAGATGAAATCGTGCTATCATGTACAGAAATCTCGTGATTTTTTAAATCAATCTGAACTCTGTACTCTGAACTCTGCACTCTCTTCTTACCGCTCCAAACACTGTTTATGATCTTATTCGACAACCGCCAGAATGTCGCTCTGCCGCACGATGATGACTTCCTGGCCGTCCAGCTTCACTTCGGTGCCGGCGTACTTGGAGTAGATCACCTTCTGGCCCACTTTCACCTGCATGGTAACGTCCTTGCCGTCTACCTTGCCGCCG
>CACWWM010000202.1 GCA_902764565.1 uncultured Eubacteriales bacterium | reverse complement strand
ATCCCGTCATAGTCTGAGAAGCGGGAGCGCCCGTAGGCTTCGCGTCCACCAATCAGCGCTCTGAGACGTTTCAGGGTTCGAAGGCTTCCCTCATCCCTGATAGGGGAGGCAATATAGGCTCCCCTATCAGGGGAACTGTCGGCGTAGCCGACTGAGGGGTTTCGTTCATGCTTCTTATTGATGAAGCACCCTGCATTCTATTACTACTGAACAGTTACAATAAAAGAAGATAAAGAGCGTTCTAAGCCGGTGCTTTGACTTCCGGACATAGAACGCTCTTCTTCATAATATGATTCGATTTACGATTCCCCCGTGCGTTTGCTTCTATCCGTTCAGGGCTTTCTGAATTCTTCCGGCAGGGCCTTGATTCCTTCCAGCCCGGCGAAAAACAGATTGTTCACCAGGTACTGCATCCGGTACCAGGCGTCGTCTTTTTCCCATTTCATGGAGCGGTTGACGTAATACAGGCCGTGGATCACGAACAGGAAGATTCTGTCCGCGTCCTCCCGGGACAGATTGCAGGACTTTTCCAGATAAGGCACCGACATATCCCGCTCGGCCAGATACATTTTCCGGATAATATAATAGGACAGGGAATCGTCCATGAACAGGCTGCGGTACTTGGGCTCGTCGGCGATGCGCTGGCAGGGGGCCAGGTATTTTTCATTGCCCCGGATGGCCTGGGGGCCGTTTTCCATCACGGCGCGAAGATGGCGGTCCCGCGTTTCAAAGTCCTCCATGGTGCCGCTGTGCTCGGCGATGTCCAGGGCTTCTGCGATCACCTCGTCCAGCACCTCGTTCAGGTCCGCGTAATGCAGATAGAAGGTGGCGCGGGTGATTTCCGCCTGCCTGCACAGCATGGTCACGTTGATTTTATCGTAAGGATTGCTTTCCAATAATTCCAGCAGCGCGTCCTTCACCACCTGGCGGGTGTACAGGGTGCGGCGGTCCGTTTTCCGGGCTTGGGCGGGCATCGCTTTCACGCTCCGTTCATCGTTGATTTCTTCTTTACAATATGTCAAAAACCATTCAAAGTCTATTACACTTTTTCAAAAGTGTCAAGAAACGTGCCGGATTTGAAAAACTGGCATTGTTTTTCTGGACGTGATTTGGCATATTGAAGCCAGACACGGCGTAAAGAACTTTTCAGCCGTGAACAATTCTGTCAGAGATCGTGCGAAAGAAGAAGGAGGAACCCCCATGCTGAAAGTCGATTGGTCAGACGTTTTAGGCGTTCTGCAAACCTGCAAGCCCTACCTGATCGCCATTGCCGCCGTGATCCTTGTGGCGGTTGCCGTCATCATTGCGGTGCGCAAGGTGAAAAAGCCCCTGCGCGGCCTGATCCGCGGCGAAACGGTCATGGCCATGCTGCTGGCCATCTGCATTTTGGTGAACGCCATTATCTGGAATCCCATGTACGCCATCATCAGCATGGCCATGGGCAAGGGCTCCGTCACCGACGCCACCACCGCCCGGGCGGAGGAAGTGGCCGAGGACGTGGCGGCCCAGGGCTTCGTGCTGCTGCAAAACCGGGACGGCTTCCTGCCCATGAGCGGCACCAATAAGCTGAACCTTTTCGGCTGGGCAGCCTCTAATCCCGCTTACGGCGGCACCGGCTCCGGCGGCATCAACGACCTGTTCCCCGTGGTGTCCCTGCGTCAGGGGCTGGAAAACGCGGGCTACCAGGTAAACGGCGAACTGCTGGACTTCTATACCGCTTACTGCGCCAGCCGCGGGGCTATGAATATCGAAGCCAAGCAGAAGTGGGATTTGCCCGAACCGCCTGTCTCCACCTACACCGACAGCATGATCAATAATGCCAAATCCTTTTCCGACGTGGCGGTGATCGTGATTTCCCGGTACGCGGGCGAAGGCCACAACGATATTCCCCAGGATATGACCAAGGCCACCTACACCAACAACTCCAAGGACTATGACGACTTCCAGCCCGGCGAGCATTATCTCCAGCTGTCCAAAACCGAGCAGGATATGGTGAAGCTGAGCTGCGACAATTTTGACAAGGTGATCGTGGTGCTGAACTCCGCTTACGCCATGGAAATGGGCTGGGTGGAGCAGTACAGCCAGATCAAGTCCGTCATCTGGGCACCCGGCCCCGGCAACGTGGGCTTCAACGCCTTGGGCAAAATCCTGAACGGCACGGTGAACCCCTCCGGCCGCACCAACGATACCTTCGTGTATGAAATCGACCAGGCCCCCTATTACCTGAACGCCGAAAAGACCGATTACAGCAACCTGACCGACATGACCGTGGACGGCATGAACGCCGGCGTGCCCACCAAATACGCCCCCTCCTTCATCAACTATAACGAAAATATCTACGTGGGCTACAAGTTCTATGAAACCGCCGCGGCGGAAGGCATCATCGACTATGACAAGGTGGTGCAGTATCCCTTCGGTTACGGCCTTTCCTATACCTCTTTCACCCAGACCATGAGCGACCTGACCGTAAATGGCAATGAAATCAGCTTCTCCGTCACCGTCACCAATACCGGCGACAAGGCGGGCCGGGACACCGTGCAGGTGTTCTACAATCCGTCCTACACCAACGGCGGCATCGAGAAAGCCTCCGCCAACCTGCTGGACTTTGAAAAGACCAAGATCCTGAACCCCGGTGAAAGCCAGACCGTTTCCTTCAAATTCCAGAACGAAGACATGGCCGCTTACGATGAAAAGGGCCAGGGCTGCTATGTGCTGGAAAGCGGCGACTATGTGATCTCCATCAACAACAACTCCCACAACATCCTGGATAGCAAGACCTACACCCAGGCGGAAACCGTGGTGTACAACGAAAGCAATCCCCGCTCCACTGACGATCAGCCCGCCGTGAACCGGCTGCAAAACGCCCAGGGCGACGTGGTGTTCCTGTCCCGCGCCGATCACTTCGCCAACTACGAGGCCGCCACCGCCGCTCCCGCCAACACGGAAATGGCCGCGGAATACATCGCCGGTTATCACCTGAACAGCAACTATGATCCCAACGCCTACATCGACCCCAATGCGCAGATGCCCACCACCGGCGCGTCCGGCAAGCTGACCATCTACGACGTGCGTGGCAAGAGCTACGACGATACCACCTGGGAAAAGCTGCTGGATCAATTGACCGTGGACGAAATGAGCAACATGATCGCCCTGGCCGGGTATCAGACCCCCGCCATCGACTCCATCAAGAAGGTGCAGAACATTGACTCCGACGGCCCTGCCGCCATCAACAACAACTTCACCGGCGCAGGCTCCCTGGGCTTCCCCATCGAAGTGGTGATCGCCTGCTCCTGGAGCAAGGAAGTCGCTACCGCCTGGGGCGAAGTCATGGGCCAGATGGCGCAGGAAATGGGCTCCACCGGCTGGTACGCGCCTGCCGTGAACACCCACCGCTCCGCCTTCACCGCCCGCAACTATGAATACTTCTCCGAGGACGGCGTGCTGGCCGGCATTATGGCGGGCTGCGGCGTAAAGGGCGCTTTGAGCAAGGGCGTGTACTCCACCGTCAAGCACTTCGCCATGTACGACTCCAACGGCAAGATGGTCTGCGCCTGGGCCACCGAGCAGTCCATGCGCGAAATTTACTTAAAGCCCTTTGAAATCGCTATCAAGGCGTACGGCGCCAACGGCATCATGGAATCCTGGGCCTTCCTGGGCAACAAGTGGGTGGGCGAAATGAGCGAGCTGAACAACGACATCCTCCGGGGTGAATGGGGCTTCCGCGGCTTCATCGTCAGCGACTTCTTCCGCAACAACGGCCACGGCTTCATGAACGCCGATATGGCCTTGGCCAACGGCGTGGACGCCATGCTGTCCACCTACGCGGGCGGCCCCAACCAGGTCACCGACAAGACCGCCGCCTCCAACGTGCAGTACATGCGCACCGCCTCCAAGAACATTCTGTTCACCACAGCCAACAGCTGGATCTATGACGACGCCCACAAGGGCGGCGACCCCGCCCCCTGGAAGACCGCCTTCTACGCCGTGGACGCTGTGATCGGCCTGCTGATCCTGGCCGGCGCCGTGATGATTTACCTGAACTACCGCAAAAAGAGCAAGAAAGCCTGACCTTTTCAATCACGTACTGGAGGAACAGAGAGCATGGAACAGCCGGAAATCAAAGTAGGATTTGTGCAGACAAAGAGCATCATGACCAAGTCAAACGCGCCGCTGGGCGGGTATTCTGTCAATCCCTATGTTGGCTGTCCCCATGCCTGCAGGTACTGCTATGCCAGCTTTATGAAGCGGTTCACCGGACATACCGAAGACTGGGGCACCTTCATGGATGTAAAAGAATGGCCCGCCATCACGAATCCCCAGAAATATGCCGGCCAGAAGGTCATCATCGGCACGGTCACCGATGGATATAATCCGCTGGAAGAGAAGTTCGGAAAGACACGCCTTCTGCTGGAGCAGCTGAAGGGCAGCGGCGCGGATATCCTGATCTGCACCAAGTCCGATCTGGTACTGCGGGATATGGATCTGCTGACGGAAATCAACAAACGAAACCGGCTGACGGTGTCCTGGTCGGTGAATACGCTGGATGAGGATTTCAAAAACGACATGGACGCTGCGGTCAGCATTGAAAGACGCCTCGCGGCCATGAAGCAGGTCTATGACGCTGGCATCCGCACGGTATGCTTCATTTCGCCGGTATTTCCCGGGATCACGGACATTGAGGCGATCTTCGAACGGGCGAAGGATCAGTGCGACCTGGTCTGGCTGGAGAAC
>CACWWM010000201.1 GCA_902764565.1 uncultured Eubacteriales bacterium | reverse complement strand
GTCAGGAACAGGGTGTTGGAATAGGCGTTCCAGAACTGGTTGTTGGAGAACATGGCGGCGAAGGCTTCAAACTGGATATCCTTGGGGAAAACGATCAGCTCCTGGTACTCCACCGCGTGGCTGCCGCTGATGGAGGCGGACACGGCGTACAGGAAGGGATACAGGCACAGCAGGGCGAACACGGTAAGAAACGTGTAGCTGAAAACCTTGAATATCAGTTCGGAGATTTCAAGCTTTCTTTTCATCCTAAAACCCCCTTAATACAGGCTGACGTTGGACGCCTTGCGGGCGATGGTGTTAGCCCCGATCACCAGCAGCATGCCCACCACGTTGTTCATCATTTCCGCCGCGGAAGCAAGGCCGCTTTGGTTCTGGTCGGTCTTGATGCGCCAGGAGAAGGTGGAAATGACTTCGGAGGTCATGTGGTTGTCGGGGAACTTTTCGTTCAGCAGCAGCACCTTCTCGTAGCCGATGGACAGCATGGAGCCGATGTTGGTGATGAGCATGATCACAATGGTGCTCAGGATGCTGGGCAGCACCACGTAGCGCATCTGGGCCCATTTGTTGGCGCCGTCGATTTGGGCGGCCTCGTAGCTGGTGGGCGAAATGGAAATGATGGCGGCGAAGAACACGATGCTGCTGTAGCCCGCGGTTTCCCAGATACCGCTGACCTGGTAAATGGCGCGGAAGTAATTGGGATCCTTGAGCAGGCCGTTCTGGGCGCTTTCCTGGGAAATGAGCCCCAGTCCCGCCAGCGCCTGGGACACGATGCCGGGAGGCGCTCCCGTGGCGGAGCTGCCCTGCCGGATCAGCATGATCACCAGGGAGGTCATAACAACCGTGGACATGAACTTGGGCAGGTAGGTGAACACCTGCAGGCCGCTGCGCACGATGTCGGACTTGATCTCGTTGAAAAACAGCGCCAGAAGGATGGGCATGGGGAAGCCGAACAAAAGCCCGTAAAAGCTCAGCAGGAAGGTGTTGCGCATGGCGCGCCAGAATTCCGTGGACAGTGTGGAAAACGTGCCCGTGCCAAGCAGCAGGCCCTTAAAGTTGGAAAAGCCTTTGAAATACTGATCCGCCACCGGCTTGACCACGTCGTCCACCTTGAAGGAGCCCAGCAGCTCGTACATGGGCAGATAACGCCAGAACAGGAACACCAGCAGCATGGGCACCAGCATGAGGTACAGCCGCCAGTCCTTGACGATCGTGCGGCCGACGTGGAGCCAGTAATGCTTTTCCACGTCGTCCCGGACGGCCTGCTCCGGGTCTTCCCGATAGGTGCCCGCGGCTTTGTCGAGGATCAGATAATCCCCCGCCCGATTCTTCATCAGTATCCTCCTCTTTCCTTTTCCTGCTCCTCCCTGAGGCGCAGCAGGTAATGGTTTTGATTTTCAAAAACGCCGTCCAGCCGTCGAACGATCCACAGGATCACCAGGGTAAACAGGACGGTAATCACTTCCGTGGTGAAAAAACCAAGGGCAGCAGCAATGGACGCGCCAAAGAAGAAAGACAGAACCGCCCGCCCAAGGAACATGAGCGCCATGACCGTGATACCGAGCAGCCAGGTTTTCAGCATATCCTGCCGGATGTTTTCGTCCCCCAGGGCTTTGAGTACCGTGAGCGCCCCCAGGGAAAACAGGTTGCCGCCGCAGTAGATCACGTATTGCCTTGCGTCCGCGCAGGAAAGCACGCAGAACACCAGCCCGCCCAGGACCGCGTGAACGCCCGCCCAGGGGCCCCACCGCATCAGCACCACCGTCACGATCAGCGGAACCACCGAAACGGTATACGGCTCTCCCGGAAACCAGCGGGTGGAAGCCGTAATGATGATTCCTTCAAAGACAAACAGCATCACCGAGAACAGCGTCAAGTCGATGGCACGATACCTGTTCAGCCCCTTGGAGCCCTGCACGGCTTCACCTCCCGGCAAAATCCACAAACAAGCACAAACGAAATACTCATATTTATATCATATTATACAATTTTCGTGCTGTCCCGTACATATCATAAACATCTTGACTTATGCACAAAACGGATATCATGGATTTTTCTTTATCGGAGCGTTTCCCCCGCCAAAGCAAACCCGAAGCCGTAAAAATCGAAATTGCTGCCCGGCAGGAACACAAAACTGACCGCGCACAGGCCCGCGGGAGCGTCTATGCCGAAGGTCTGCTCTCCCCTTTCGCTCTCTTTGAAAGCGCAGGTCGTTACAGTCGTTTCGCCCTGTTCGTTCACGATGCGAAGGGACACGGTATTGACGGGAAGCGGCGTAGCTCCGTCCAGAATCAGGCGGTATTTTCCGCCCTTGCCGAAATCCATGGCCTCAAAGGTCAGCGTCACGTTGTTGCCGATGCGCTTCACGGCGTTTTCTTCCTTTATATAGCTGTCGCCGTAGAGCTGATCCGCTTCGCCCGCACAGTTATAGCGCAGGGCCCTGGATTGTTTGGCAAAGGAAAAGCCCTTCAAATGGATTTTGCTGTCCAGGGAGAAGAACAGGTCGTGCGCGCCCCGGAGCGCCGTGGGCAGGCGCCACGTTTCGGCCTGGTAGGTGTTCCAAATGCTCTTTTTCTGATAGGGCAGCTCGCAGATCAGCTTGCCGCCTTGATCGGGCGCGCCGTCCCACAGCTTTAAGCGGTACAAATCATCGTTCAGGGCAAAAATGGGCAGGGTGATTTCATCGGAACCCTCCGGGCCGAAATCCACATGGGAAAAGCCCACCGCGCTTTTCCCGTCCCGGGCAAAGGAGACACCCTGCTCGTTGCCCGCGCCAATATCGCCCACGCGCACGTCGCACAGGGAGGCAGAAATAAAATTGTAAGGGTTCAGGCCAACCGGCCCAAAGCCCGACGCGCTGATTTCCAGGGAGGAAATCACCCGGGGATGAGGATAGCCGTTGTTGGCCGTGGCCCGAAGGTACGCGGTTCCGTCCCCCAAGGCGGAAACGGTTACGCGGCTGCCGCTTCGCTCCACCTTCGCAAAGGGCATTTCCACCCCCTGAGCGTTCACCACCCGGAAGGAAACGGGCTGGTCAAAGGCGCTTTCCGGCAGGATTCCCGTTTCGATTTGGGCGGCGGGATGCTCCGGCGTAAGTGAAGTGGAAGAAAGGGCTTTCAGGCTGATTTTTCGGATAAACATACCGTCGTCTGTTTTTGCTTTTCTGCACAAGTCGGGGAACGACGGTTCTTCCCGGCCTTCTCCCACCGTCAGAGCCGTTTCCGCCGGTTTCAGGCCGGGGCTGGTTACTCTCACGCGGATTTTCCCCTGTTCCCGCGCCCCGATCATCAGCAGCAATTTACCGGAGAACAGGCGGCGGCTGGTTGTTTTGTAGCCGTCCCGGTCGGTGCTGTCGCCATTATCGACGCCCAGCAGCACGCCGGGGCCGTCCAGCTGTACGTTCACCCGGTTCACGGCATTTTCCACAGGATTTCCCGCTTCATCATTCGTGGAAACCGTCAGGAAAGCCGCCTTGCCTTGGGCGATTTCGGTATTGCCCGCAATCGCCAGCGATTCCGCTTCCCCAAAGGATGCCCGTACCGTTTCGCAAAGCACAGCGCCCTTTTCGTCATACGCAGCGGCCTTCAATTCGCCCTTTTCATAGGGGACTTGCCAAATGGGCAGGCAGGCTTCCGGGTCGCGGCGGTTCACCTGCTTTTTACCCAAGGAACGCCCGTTCAAAAACAGCTCTGCAGACGCGCCGTTGGTCATCACCGGCACGTCGATGATCTGCCCCTCGTTCCAATCCCAATAAATGCCGATATGGATCATGGGCTTGTCCGTCCACATGGCCTGATAGAAATAGTAGGCGTCCTTGGGGAAGCAGGCCGTGTCCGTCTGGCCGAAATAGCAGTTGCGGGTATGGTACGGGGTGGGCTCGCCGATGTAATCGATGCCGCTCCAGATGAACTGGCCCAGGGAATATTCCGTGTTCAGGTCGTCCGCCAGCAGTTTCCGGATGTCCTTGGCCCCCCAGCTGGTGTTGCTGTTGAGCAGGGCGGAGCATTGCAGGTCTTCGTCGGAAAGAATGTCTTCCTTCATGGGGAAATGGTAAATGCCCCGGCTGGCTAAGAGGGAACCTGTTTCGCTGCCGAAGATCACCCAATCCGGATGCTCCCTGTGGTGGGCTTCATAGTATTTTTCCGCGTAATTGTAGCCCGGCAGCTTCACGATGTCGGCGCACTTCTGGGCTCCTTCCCAGGGCATGTAATTGCTGGCGAAGGTGACGGGGGCATGGCGTGTATCGTGCTTTCGCACTTCCTCCATGAGCAGCCGCGTCCACATCTGGCCCCGTTCGGAAGCCTGCATATCGTAAATTTCGTTGCCGATGCTCCACAGGATCACGGAGGGGTGGCACCGATCCCGCCGCACCCATTCCGCCACGTCCCGGGGATAGGTTTCCGGGAAGAACCGGGCGTTGTCATAGTCCGTTTTGGGCAGCTCCCACATATCATACAGCTCGTCCATCACCAGCAGGCCCAT
Source organism: uncultured Eubacteriales bacterium (assembly GCA_902764565.1). Taxonomy (GTDB): domain Bacteria; phylum Bacillota; class Clostridia; order Christensenellales; family Aristaeellaceae; genus RUG563. The sequence continues at coordinate 256 of CACWWM010000201.1, read as the reverse complement.
TGCGTCGCACAAGTCCAGCAGCTCCCGCGCTGGTGGATTGTGGGTGGTGCGGATAGCGTTCACGCCCATATCCATCATGACCCGCAATTGCCGCCGGGCCGCGTCCACGTTGAATGCTGCGCCCAAAGCGCCCAAATCGTGATGCAGGCACACGCCGTGAAGCTTGACCGGCTCGCCGTTCAAAAAAAATCCCTTGTCCGGGGTAAATTTTGTTTCCCGGAAGCCCACGTTTATGGTTTCCTTCTGCGCGCCCAAG